>NZ_JAOBZT010000117.1:0-7289 GCF_029839005.1 Stenotrophomonas sp. GD03958
GCAGAACGCGGCCATCGGCACCGGCTATCTGCCAGTAGGCACCGGAGAACACGCGCTGGAAACGCGCGTCGTTGGGTTCCTGGCGCAGCTGCAGCTGGCCGTCGGAAGCAACTTCCATCTGCGCGACCAGCGTCAGCATGTCCTGCTGCAGTTCGTGGTCGAGGCGGTCGCGCGCGCTGCGCTTGAACAGTTCGCCCAGCAGCGCGCTGGCCAGCAGCGAGACCAGCAGCAGGCCGACGCCACCGGCCAGCAGCAGGCGCCGTCGCAGCGACGGTTGCCGGTTCACGGCGCGGCCAGCCGCCAGCCCTGGCCGCGCACGGTCTGGATCAGGTCGATGCCGAGCTTGCGGCGTACCCGGCCCAGCAGCACGTCCAGTGCGTTGGAGTCCGGGTCATGGCCGCCGTCGAACACCTGTTCGCCCAGGCGGTCGCGGCCGATCACCTGCCCACTGTGGTGGATGAAATAGCTGAGCAGGCGGAACTCCTGCGGGCTGAGGGGTAGCGCCTGCCCATCCAGTTCAAAGCGGCCGGCATTGACGTCCAGCTGCAGCGGGCCGCAGTGCAGGCGCGGGCTGGCGTGGCCATGGCTGCGGCGGATCAGGGCGCGCAGGCGCAGCACCAGTTCGTCGGCCTGGAATGGCTTGGTGAGGTAATCGTCGGCACCGGCATCGAAGCCGGCCAGCTTGTCGTGCCAGCGCCCGCGTGCGGTCAGCACCAGCACCGGAAAGCTGCGGCCATTGCCGCGCCAGCGCTCGATCACGCTCAATCCGTCAAGCCCGGGCAGGCCCAGGTCAACGATGGCCGCCTGCAGGTCTTCGATCTGGCCGATCTCCTCGGCCTGGCGGCCATCGGCAACCACATGCACCACGTAGCCGGCCTGCTCCAGCAGGGGCACCAGGCGCTGTGCCAGTGCGGCATCGTCTTCGGCCAACAGGATGCGCATCAGTCGTCGAGCTCCGTCTTCAGCAGCTTTCCGCTGCGCGCATCATAGTCCAGCTCCACCACCACGCCGTCGCCGCGCAGGATCTCCACTTCGTAGACACCGTCATCCAGCTCCACTTCCAGCAGCTGGCCCGGGTAGCGCTTGAGCGCATCGCGCACCACGCTTTCCAGCGGCACGTAGCGGCCCTGCTGCACGGCGCGGCGCGCGACCTGCTGCGCCGGGTCCTGGACGGGCGCGGCGGTGGTCGGGGCGTTGGCCAGGGCCAGCAGCAGGGGCAGGGTGGAGAGCATCGGGGCGCAGGGAGGGCTGTAGGAACAGGCGTGAGAGTGCCGGGGGTGACTAACAGCTGGCTAACAGTGCCGGCTAAGGCGCTGTTAACCACGGGGTGCATCGTGGCGTTGCCGGGATGGTCCGGCCACGAACACGAACAGGAGAACCCCCATGTTGAAGTCGCTCACCCTCGCCACTGTTGCCCTGCTGACCGTCGCGCCGGCCGTACAGGCCGCGCCGCTGGGCATGGCCCAGGTTGAACAGACCCTGCGCAAGGCCGGCTACACCCAGATCCACGAGATCGAGCGCGATGACGGCCTGTGGGAGGCCGACGTGAGCCGCGCTGATGGCCGCTTCAGCGAGGTCTATGTGGACCCGAAGACCGGCGAGATCTTCGACGAGCACAGCGGCCGCGCGCTGCTGACCACCGAGCAGGTGCTGGCACGGGCACAGGCGCATGGCCTGCGCGAGATCCATTCGCTGGAACGCGATGGTGCGACCTGGTCGCTGGAGGCCCGCAATGCACGCAACCAGAAGGTGGACGTGCGCCTGAGCGGGTATGACGGCCGGATCCTGCACAGCGAGCGCGATGGCTGGCTGGATTGACGTTGGCCTCTGTAGAGCCGAGCCCATGCTCGGCTTTCCGGCCAACCGTAGCCGAGCATGGGCTCGGTTCTACAGGGCTGGCTTACCAGCCAAACGGCGGCGGGTAATCCCAATAGCCCGGGCCGCGGCCGTAGTAACCGCCGTACGGGCCGAAGAATCCCGGGCCCTTGCCTTCGCTCACGTGGATGTTGACGTTGACCCCGTGGGTCTTGCCCTCATCGGTGGTGTAGTTCTTGCTCAGGTTCAGCGTGGCCGCGTTGTAGTGGCTGTTGCCACCGTTCTTCGAATAGCCGATACCGGTGGTGAAGCTGCCGGACACCTTGACCTTGTCGTCGGTGACGTCGGCGATCTTCGCGTCGTCGTGCACGCGCGGGCCGCTCTTGTCACCGTAATAGGTGCCGGGCGGGTCCTGCTGCAGGGCCGGGTCGTTGAGGTAGCGCATTGGCGCCTGCGGCAGCGTCAGGTCCAGGCCAGCGGCCTGCGGCGCAGTGGTGCCAGCGGCGGACTGGGCCAGCACGGTTCCCGGCAGGGCCAGGCACAGCAGCAGGGTCAGGGGGCGGATCATGACGGCGCTCCAGCGGACAGGTGGCCACGCAACACGCGGCGGTACAGGCCGACGCTAGCAGGGGTTGCTTGAATGATGCCTGTCGGCACCGGATTGGGGTAGAGCCAGGCCGTGCCTGGCCGCAGGTCACAACCGCCCGAATCCGAACAATCCCTCCAGCGCATGCCTGCGCCGCTCGATCCGGGCCCGCAGCAGCTGCGCGCCGATCATCGAATAGGTGATGCCGTTGCCGCCGTAGGCCATGGCGAAATGCACCCGCGGCCCCCACTGGTCGTGCGGGCCAAAGAACGGCAGGCCGTCGGCGGTTTCAGCGAAGGTGCCGGCCCAGGAGAACGCCGGTACCGGATCCAGACGCGGGAACCAGTGCAGCAGCTGATCCATCAGCTTGTCGGCCTTGTGCTGCACGCGCCGGTCGCGGCGAGCCGGAATGTCGATGGCGTCATCCAGCCCGCCCACCAGCAGGCGGCGGTCGCCGGTGGCGCGCAGGTACAGGTACGGGCGTGCGCTCTCCCACACCATGGTGTTGCGCAGCCGGCCGAGCGCGCCCGCATCAATGGGATCAGTGATGAAGGCATAGCTGCTGCGGTTGCGTGCGACCCGCTGCTCGAGCCAGCGCTGGCTGGCGTAGCCCATCGCCAGGACCACATGGCGGGCGCGGACCGTAGCGCCGGCCTCGGTCAATGCGGTTACGCCCTGCACGCCGGGCTTGAGCGTGTGCAGCACCGTGCGGTCGTGCACATGGCCACCGCGCCGGCGCACCCGTTTGAGCAGGCCGTAGGTAAGGCAGTAGGGGTCAACCCGGGCCGCCTGGCGGGTCAGCAGGGCGCCACCGGCGTCCACGTCGAAGCGTTCGCGAAGGGCTTCGCGGTCCAGCCAGCGGGCGTCCAGTCCAATGCCGCGGCGCGCAGCACCTTCGGCCATCAAGCGCGGCACGTCGCGCCGCCGGCTGGCCAGATACAGGCTGTCCATCTGCTGGAAATCCACGTTCTTCAGTCCACGTGCCACTTCGCCCAATGCCGGGATCGCATCGGCACAGGCACGGTAGGCCAGGGCGGCCGCATCGTTGCCATAGCGCTGGGCCAGCTCCAGCAGGTGGGTGTCGATCTCGTACTGCAGCAGCGCGGTGCTCGCGGCCGTGCTGCCCCAGCCGATGTCGCGCTGCTCGATCAAGGCCACGTCATGGCCATGCCGGGACAGCTCGTCGGCGATGAGTGAACCGGTGATGCCGCCACCGACCACCAGCACGTCGCAGCGCAGGTCCTTTTCCAGCGGCGGGAACGCCTGGATCAGTCCGTTGCGTATGGCCCACCACGGGTAGCCACTTTTCAGGTCCATGAAGTGTGCTGCTCAGGCGGTCGGGTGGCCGGTATGCGGGGTCTGGATCAGTTCGGACAGATCGAAGCCCTGCAGGCGCGCTGCGGCCAGATAATGTTCCTGCACGGTGGCGTCCAGCTGCGGCTCGCGTGCCAGCAGCCACAGGTACTTGCGATCCGGGCTGCCCACCAGCGAAACGCTGTAGTCCGGGGCGATCTGGATCACCCAGTAGTCGCCCTTGGCAAACGGCAGCCAGCGCAGGCCCTTGGGCAGGAAGCTGACTTCCAGGCGCGCGCTGTCGTTTTCGACGGCGCAGGCCTCGCCGGTTGCCTCTTCGATCTCGCCGTCCATGCGGCAGCGGTTGGTGACGCCGACGTTGCCGTTCTCGAGCAGGGTGTAGTGCGCCGACACGTCGGTGCAGCCTTCCGGCTCGTGGCGCATCGGCAGACGGGCGATCTCGTACCAGGTGCCCAGGTAGCGGGGCAGCTTGAGGTCGGCGACGGTCTTCAGCGGCGGGTGGTCGGTCATCGGCAGTGGTGGCAGTGGTGGGTCTCCACGATGCCGATGGGCTCGCCATGGGCGGGTGAAGCCGGGGCGATGGCCGTGTCCAGAACGTTCCGTCGCCGCTGCGACGTGCCTGTTGCCACCGGCCTGGCGGTATCCTGCCGCCAGCGCCGTGTTTTCCTGATCCAACCGAGGTGGAGGTGCCGATGTACCAGGTGATCCTGTTGAAGAGTGAATCCGCGTTCGCGCGCGAACAGTGGCCGCAGGTCGATGACCTGGTCGACTACGAGGGCGTGAGCTACAGCCTGCGTGCCGGCCCGCGCCAGCCGCTGCCGACCGACCACGACTGGTACCCGGTGGCGGTGTATGCGCCCGATGAGATTACCGAGGAAGAGTTCCAGGACTGGTATGCCCTGCAACAGCCGACGGTGGAAGAGTTGCGCCTGAAGTACTGACGCGCGACGCTGACGGGGCCGCCCATCCGCTGTTGACCGCCTGTGCCGTATAGTCGCGCGCAGGCGCGGTGGTCCGCGCGAACTGGTATGTCTGGCGTGTCTTCTTTCCTGCGATCGATCCGTGCACGGGGGCCCTGGCTGGCCCTGCTGCTGTGCACTGCCTTCCTGCTGTCCGCACCGGTGCTGGCACAGGATGAGGACCCCACGCCGAAGCAGCAGCTGGCGGATATCGATGCAAAGCTGAAGGAAGTCGACCGCAAGCGTGGTGATGCCGCGGCCATCGAAACACTGGCCATGCTGTCCGAGGATGCTTCGAAGGCCCGGCGTGACGCCGAGGCGCTGGAGAAGTCGCTGCAGCCGCAGCTGGACCGCCTCGACGAACAGCTGGCGCAGTTGGGCACGCCTGCCGAGGGCGCCACCGAGCCGCCCGAACTGGCGGCGCAACGGCGCACCCTCAACAAGCAGCGCGATGGGCTGGCCGCATCGGTGGCGCAGGCCAAGGCCAGTGCCGTGCGTGCCCAGCAGCTGGCAGCCGACATCGACCAGCAGCGCACTGCGCAACGCGCCGAAGACATGGGGAAGAAGGTCGCCTCGCCGTTGTCTCCGGCGCTGTGGAGCAAGGTGGCCGAGCGCCTGCCGATCGATATCGCACGCGTCGCGCCGTTGGCCGAGCAGGGGCGCGATACGTTTGTTGCTGGTGTCCGGGCCAATGGCTGGGGCACGCCGTTGCTGGGCCTGCTGGCCGCGCTGGTGATGATGTTCCCGCTGCGGCTGTGGCTGCGCAGGCTGGGGCGGCGCTTTGCGGCGTCCGAGCGTGCGCCGGACGGTCGCCTGCGGCGATCCGGACTGGCGATGTGGCTGCTGCTGGTGGGCACGCTGCTGCCCGGCTATGCCGTGGTGTTGCTGATGGCAGCGCTCGATGCGATCGATGCCATCGCGCCGCGTCTGCAGGTGGTGGCCGACGGCCTGGAGACGGCCACCTTCCGCGCGGCCTTCATTGCGGCGCTCAGCGCGTGCATGCTGGTACCCAAGCGTCCGTCGTGGCGGTTGCTGAATCTGGATGACACCGCCGCACTCAAGCTGCGCAAATACGCCTGGGGCGCGGCGGCGCTGGCCTGGCTGAGCACGGTGCTGGTGGCCCTCGACCAGGCTACGCGCACCAGCGACGTCACCACGGTGGCGTTGGACGGCCTGATTGCCCTGACCTACCTCGGCCTGATCATGGCCATGCTGGTGACCCTGGCGCGCCTGCATCGGCGGCAGACCGCCGAAGCCGAGGCCAAGCTGGAGGCACAGGCCGATGGCGTGGGTGCGGCAACGCCGGTGCGTCGCAGCAGCTGGCTGGTACTGGCACGCGTAGCGGGCAACGTCGCGGTGGTGGCCGCCATCGCCGCGACGTTGATGGGCTACCTGAATTTCGCCAAGTTCGTGAACCAGCAGCTGATTGGCGGCAGCATCGTGGTGCTGGCGGCGACCCTGCTGTTCAAGTTCGTCGATGACCTGAGCACGTGGATGCTCAACGCCGACAGCAAGGTCGGCCAGACCATCCTGCTCAGTACCGGCCTGAGCGTATCGCGGCTGGAACAGGCGGGCGTGCTGCTGTCGGCGGCGTTGCGCACCATCGTCGTACTGATCGCGCTGCTGGCGCTGGTGGCACCGTTCGGCAACATCGGCGCCGTGGTGGAGCGCTTCTCCTCGCTGTTCACCTCTGGATTCGACATTGGCGGAACCAAGCTGGAGCCGGTGCGCATCGTGCTGGCGGTGCTGGTGCTGCTGGCTGGCCTGGCCGTTACCCAGCTGGTACAGCGCTGGCTGACCGACACCTACCTGCCCAAGACCGAGCTGGACCTGGGCGCGCGCAATTCGGTGAGTACCGTTGCCCGCTATGTGGGCATCATCATCGCGGTGATCTGGGCGCTGTCGGCGATGGGCCTGCAGCTGAGCAAGCTGGCATTGCTGGTCAGCGCGCTGTCGGTGGGTATCGGTTTCGGCCTGCAGGTGATCACCCAGAACTTCGTCTCCGGCCTGATCCTGCTGGCCGAGCGGCCGGTGAAGATCGGCGACTGGGTGAAGCTGGGTGACCAGGAGGGCGACATCCGCCGCATCAGCCTGCGATCGACCGAGATCCAGGTGGGCGACAAGTCGACGCTGATCGTGCCCAACTCCGAGCTGGTCACCAAGACCGTGCGCAACATGACGATGGGCAACAACCAGGGCCGCATCCAGATCCAGTTCGCGGTGCCGCCCAGCACTGATGTCGGCAACCTGCGGCAGGCGCTGCTGGATGCGTATACCGCGCACGCCAACGTGTTGCAGCAGCCGACACCGACGGTTTACATCGACAGCATTGCCGGTGGCCAGATCACCATCAACAGTTTCGCGTACGTGGCCAGCCCGCGGCAGGTCTACGCCACCCGCAGCGATCTGTACTTCAGCCTGCTGCAGATCCTGGCCGAGCGGAACATTCCGCTGTCGACCCCGACCGACATCCACATCACCCGCGATCCGCAGGAGTAGGGGGTGTTCTGCAGGGCTGCGCCCTGCACCCGCCGAAGCAACGGCCGAAGCAAGAGCAACAGCAACGGCAAGTGCTGGTTTCCTGTGGGATGGCGGGGTGGGTCCGGTTGCGGGGG
>NZ_JAOBZT010000118.1:0-7263 GCF_029839005.1 Stenotrophomonas sp. GD03958
CCGGTCTTGCCGTGTGCGCAGGACAGCGCACACGAGCAAGCGGCGACCGAGCTTACAGGGACGTACTTGCAGCGCCCCCTGCACGGCCTACCCACCCTGCCAACCACATGACCCGCTCTTCGCGACCAAGCCCCCCGCCACGAGGGGCTCAGCCGTTGGCCGGAATCACAGTGCCGCGCGGATCCGCTCGCGCAGTGCTTCCAGATCCTTGGCAAACGCCTCGATGCCGGTCGCCAGCTTCTCGGTGGCCATCGGATCGGCCGCCAGGTCCGCCGCGAACTTCGCCGCGTCGATCGGGGTCACCGCCGCGCCATCGGCGGCGCCGGCCACCAGCTTGCGCGGCAGCGCGCCGTGGTCGGCGTCCAGCTTCTCCAGCAGGTCCGGCGAGATCGTCAGGCGGTCGCAGCCGGCCAGTGCTTCGATCTGCGCGGTCGAACGGAACGAGGCGCCCATCACCACCGTCGGCGAACCGCGACGCTTGAATTCGGCGTACACGCCGCGCACGAACTTCACGCCCGGGTCTTCGTCGATGGTGGCCGGGGTCTGGCCGTTGGCCACGTACCAGTCGAGGATGCGGCCGACGAACGGCGAGATCAGGAACGCGCCGGCTTCGCTGCAGGCCAGCGCCTGGGTCGGGTTGAAGATCAGCGTCAGGTTGCAGTCGATGCCTTCGGCCTGCAGGATGCGCGCGGCTTCCACGCCTTCCCAGGTCGCGGCGATCTTGATCAGGATCTTCTCGCGCGGCACGCCGGCGTCGGCGTACATCTGGATGAACTGGCGGGCCTTGGCCACGGTGGCAGCGGTGTCGTGAGCCAGGTCGGCATCCACCTCGGTGGACACCCGGCCCGGCACCAGCGTGCTCAGCAGCGCGCCGACGCCGATGGTCAGGCGGTCGGCCACGGCGTGCACCACGGCTTCGCGGTCGCCCGTCTGCTGGCGGCCCCAGGCCAGTTCGCGTTCGATCAGCTCGGCGTAGACCGGCAGGTCCAGCGCCTTCTTCACCAGGGTCGGGTTGGTGGTGCAGTCTACCGGCTGCAGGCGCTTGATCGCCTCGTAGTCACCGGTATCGGCAACAACCACGGACAGTTCGCGCAGCTGGGACAGTTTGGACGGGGTACTCATTGCGGCTCCTGGTGCAAGGGAATCGAATCGCGCGCGGTGCGCAGCGGTAATCAGGGGCGGTCGTTATGGACCGCGGTCACGCGCAGGCGCAGCTTCCGGCCACCGGGCGCGTTCCAGTCGATGCTCTGGCCGATCGAAAGGCCGAGCAGGGCACTGCCGACCGGGGCCAGCACGGAGACCTTGCCTTCATCGACGTTGGCTTCGCGGGGGAAGACCAGGGTCAGGACGTGCTTTTCGCCCGACACTTCATCTTCGCATTCCACGCGCGAATGCATCATGACGATGCCTTCGGGAATCTGGTCCGGTGCCATCACGGTGGCCCGGTTGAGTTCTTCAGCAAGCGCGAGCGCGGCAGGCGTCTGGCTCAGCGCGGGGGATTCGAGCATGGCGTCCAGGCGGTCCATGTCGAAAGTAGAAACGGTGATCGACGGCGGCAGGCCGCTGGCGGTACTCATGGTGAAGCTCCTTGGTTGAAAGCCATGCAAAAGGCGGCACCTGCTGGCGCCGCCTGTCTGTATTGTGGGGACAAATGCGGCCGGAATCGACTCCTGCCGATTCCGGGCCGATGCTGCAGGGGTTCAGCCGTTCAGCGCCGGGCCGGGCAGGGATGCCGCATCGGACGTGGCGTTCAGCGCATCCAAGGTGAACAGCGCCTGCGGCAGGCGCTTGAACTGGTCGGCCAGCTCCATCAGGAAGTCGTTCATGGCCGAGCTGCGACGCCAGATCATGGCGATGCGGCGGCTGGGACGGCCCTCGCCGGTGAAATCGAGCAGGCGGATGTTGTTCGAGCGCGGCACCGGCGGCTGCACCGACAGACTTGGCAGCAGGGTGATGCCGACGTCGGCGGCGACCATCTGCCGCAGGGTTTCCAGGCTGGTGGCGCGGAATTCGGACTTCTCATTGGCGCCGAACAGGCGGCACACTTCCAGCGCCTGGTCGCGCAGGCAATGCCCGTCTTCCAGCAGCAGCAGCTTCTGCGTCGCCAGTTCCTGCACGTCCAGATGTTCACGACGGGCCAACGGGTGGCGCCCGGAGACGGCCAGCAGGAACGGCTCCTCGAACAGGAACTCGGCATGCAGCTGGTCGTCCACCACCGGCAGCGCCAGCAACGCAGCATCCAGCTTGCCTTCGCGCAGGCGGTCCAGCAGCACGTCGCTCTTTTCCTCGACCAGCAGCAGTTCCAGCTCCGGGAAGCGCTCGCGGATGCGCGGGATCACATGCGGCAGCAGGTACGGGCCGAGGGTCGGGAAGATGCCCAGGCGCACCGTGCCGGCTTCCGGATCGCGGCTGCGTCGCGCGGCTTCCTTCAGCTGTTCCACTTCGGACACGATCACCCGCGCCCGTGCTGCTGCTTCCTGGCCCGCCGGGGTCAGCATCACCTTGCGCGGTGCGCGTTCCACCAGGGGCAGGCCGAGCTCTTCCTCCAGCTTGCGGATCTGCGTGGACAACGTCGGCTGGCTGACAAAGCAGGACGCGGCAGCCCGGCCGAAATGCTTGTGGTCGGCCAGGGCTACCAGGTACTTCAGATCACGTAGGTTCATCCTTACACCCCAGGGGTAACGGACCGGCTGACGGCGTGGTTACCCGACAGGCAGACAATGTTCCCGGTGATCTGGGAACGGTGGATCAGGCCGCTTCAGCAACGGCACCGCTGCTGTTGCTCACCGACGAGCGGATCAGGTGGTCGAACGCGCTCAGTGCGGCGGTGGAACCGGCGCCCATGGCGATGATGATCTGCTTGTAGGGCACCGTCGTGCAATCGCCAGCAGCGAACACGCCCGGCAGGTTGGTCTGGCCGCGGTCATCGATGACGATCTCGCCACGCGGCGAAAGCGCCACCACATCCTTCAGCCACTCGGTGTTGGGCAGCAGGCCGATCTGCACGAAGATGCCTTCCAGCTCGACGCGGTGGGCATCGCCGCCGATGCGGTCCTTGTACACCAGGCCGGTGACCTTGCTGCCGTCGCCCAGCACTTCGGTGGTCTGTGCGCTGGTCAGCACCGTCACGTTGGCCAGGCTGCGCAGCTTCTTCTGCAGCACTTCGTCGGCACGCAGGCTGGAATCGAACTCCAGAAGGGTTACATGCGACACGATGCCGGCCAGATCGATGGCCGCTTCCACGCCGGAATTGCCGCCGCCGATCACCGCCACGCGCTTGCCCTTGAACAGTGGGCCATCGCAGTGCGGGCAGTAGGCCACGCCCTTGTTGCGGTACTGGTCTTCGCCCGGCACGTTCATCTGCCGCCAGCGTGCGCCGGTGGACAGGATCACCGAACGCGACTTCAGCACCGCACCGTTCTCCAGCTGCACCTGCACCAGGCCGTCTTCGCCGGCCGGCACCAGCGCGCTGGCACGCTGCAGGTTCATGATGTCCACCTCGTACTCGCGCACGTGCTGTTCCAGCGCCGTGGCCAGCTTCGGGCCTTCGGTCTCCTTCACCGAAATGAAGTTCTCGATCGCCATGGTGTCCAGCACCTGGCCACCGAAACGCTCGGCGGCGATGCCGGTGCGGATGCCCTTGCGTGCGGCGTAGATCGCCGCTGCGGCGCCAGCCGGGCCACCACCGACCACCAGTACGTCGAAAGCATCCTTGGCGGCGATCTTCTCGGCATCGCGCTTGCTGGCGTTGGTGTCCAGCTTGGCCACGATCTGCTCCAGGGTCATGCGGCCCTGGTCGAACACTTCACCGTTGAGGTACACGGTCGGCACCGACATGATCTCGCGCTTCTCGACTTCGTCCTGGAACAGGGCGCCATCGATGGCCACGTGCTGGATGCGCGGGTTGAGCACCGCGGCCAGGTTCAGCGCCTGCACCACGTCCGGGCAGTTCTGGCAGGACAGCGAGAAGTAGGTTTCGAACCTGTACTCGCCTTCCAGGTTCTGCACCTGCTCGATCAGCTCGGCGGTGGCCTTGGACGGATGACCGCCCACCTGGAGCAGCGCCAGCACCAGCGAGGTGAACTCGTGGCCCATCGGCAGGCCGGCGAAGGTCAGGTGGATGTCCTGGCCCGGGGTGCCCAGGTCGAAGGACGGCACGCGGCCTTGGCCGTCGCGCAGCACCTGCAGCGAGATCTTGTCCGACAGGCTCTCCAGGGTCTGCAGCAGGTCCAGCATTTCCTGCGACTTGGCGCCATCGTCGGCGTGCGCGGTGATCTGGATCGGGCGGGTCACGCGTTCCAGATAAGTCTTCAGCTGCGACTGCAGGTTGGCGTCCAACATCGGGTCATCTCCTGGCTTCAGGCAAACAGGGGGCGTGGCACCGCTATAGAAGGTAGCGGACCAGCTGGGGGTAGGGGTGAACCCAAGACAGCGACCGTGGAAGGGGCTGGCTGGCCAAGGCGGGCGAGCGTTGGCTGTCTTGGGTTCACCCCCACGCCGGCGGGGTGACCGGCACGGGGATGAAGGGCGCGCCGCGGCGTGGGGCCACGGCAGGCCGGTACTGCCTTAGATCTTGCCGACCAAGTCCAGCGACGGGGTCAGGGTCTTCTCGCCTTCCTTCCACTTGGCCGGGCACACCTGGTTCGGGTTGGCGGCGGTGAACTGGGCAGCCTTCAGCTTGCGCAGGGTTTCAGAAACGTCACGGGCGATCTCGTTGGAGTGGATCTCCAGGGTCTTGATCACGCCTTCCGGATTGATGATGAAGGTGCCACGCAGGGCCAGGCCTTCTTCCGGAATGTGCACGCCGAAGGCGTTGGTCAGCTGGTGGGTCGGGTCGCCGACCAGCGGGAACTGGGCCTTGCCGACGGCCGGCGAGGTTTCGTGCCACACCTTGTGCGAGAAGTGGGTATCGGTGGTGACGATGTAGACCTCGGCGCCAGCCTTCTTGAACTCGGCGTAATGGTCAGCCGCGTCTTCGATCTCGGTCGGGCAGTTGAAGGTGAAGGCGGCCGGCATGAAGATCAGGACGGACCACTGGCCCTTCAGGCTGGCGTCGGAAACCTTGATGAACTCGCCATTGTGGTAAGCGTTGGCTTCGAACGGCTGGATCTGGGTGTTGATCAGGGACATCGTTTTTCCTCTTGTGAAGGGGAGTGGGTGAATCGACAGGAGCTAGGTTACCGACTCGCTGGCGATAAGAACAATCCATTGATTGCATCTATTCGATAGATGGAGTCTATCATTTTGGTCATGAGCAGGCACTGAACCTTGCCGCTCCCATCCTGCAACTGGCTGTGTGACAAGGGAAATCTCCCGGAGGCGCGGAAAGGGGCCGATAGCCCCTCCTTATTCCCTCCGGCAGAACCTGAACGGATTGCAGCTTTTTGCAGTGTCGAGCCACGCTCGACTGCGGCTCTACAATTGCGGCATGTCTTTCCAAACCGAACCCTCCCTGCGCCAGACCGTGGCTGAGGCCAGTGCCCGTCTCGGCGGCATCGAGGCCCGCCACGAGGCTGAACTGCTGCTGCTGCACGTACTGGACCGCCCGCGCAGCTGGCTGTTCGCCCACGCCACCGATCCGCTGGCCGCCAATGACCAGGCCGCCTTCGAGGCGTTGCTGGCCCGCCGCGTGGCCGGTGAGCCGGTGGCCTACCTGACCGGCCGTCGCGGATTCTGGACGCTGGACCTGGAGGTCGACCTGGCCACGCTGATCCCGCGTCCGGAAACCGAGCTGCTGGTCGAGCTGGCGCTGGAGCGCCTGCCGCCAGACCAGTCGCTGCAGCTGGCCGACCTGGGCACCGGCAGTGGTGCGATTGCACTGGCACTGGCCAGCGAACGGCCGCAGGCGCAGGTGCTGGCCACCGACGCCAGCCCGGGCGCGCTGGCCGTGGCCGCGCGCAATGCCGCCCGCCATGATCTGCGCAACGTCCGCTTCGCTGAAGGCGGGCACGACTGGTATGCGCCGCTGCAGGGCGCGCGTTTTGATCTGATTGCCAGCAACCCGCCGTACATCGCCAGCGACGATCCGCATCTGGAGCAGGGTGACCTGCGCTTCGAGCCGGCCACCGCACTGGCCTCGGGTCCGGATGGCCTGGACGACATCCGCCGCATCGTCGACGGTGGCCAGGCCCACCTGCTGCCCGGCGGCTGGCTGCTGATCGAGCATGGTTGGGACCAGGGCGAGGCGATCCGCGCGCTGTTCGAGGCGGCGGGGTTTGCCGAGGTGCAGACCGTGCAGGATCTGGAGCAGCGCGACCGCATCACCCTGGGCCGGCGTCCGGCCTAGAATGGAGGTTCTCCTGCCACGGCAGGGCATCACCCTGGAGCTGCAAGCATGCGTACGCTGTACCCCGCCATCACCCCCTATGACGTCGGCACCCTGAAGGTCGACGACCGCCACACGCTGTACTTCGAGCAGTGCGGCAACCCGGACGGCAAGCCGGTGGTGATGCTGCACGGTGGCCCGGGCGGTGGCTGCAGCGACAAGATGCGCCAGTTCCACGACCCGTCCAAGTACCGCATCATCCTGTTCGACCAGCGCGGTGCCGGCCGTTCCACCCCGCACGCCGACCTGGTGGACAACACCACCTGGGACCTTGTTGCCGATATCGAGAAGCTGCGCGAACACCTCAAGGTCGATCGCTGGCAGGTGTTCGGTGGCAGCTGGGGTTCGACCCTGGCGCTGGCCTATGCCGAAACCCATCCGCAGCGCGTGACCGAACTGGTCCTGCGCGGCATCTTCATGCTGCGCCGCTGGGAACTGGAGTGGTTCTACCAGGAAGGCGCCAACCGCCTGTTCCCGGATGCGTGGGAGCACTACCTCAAGCCGATCCCGTCGGTGGAGCGCCATGACCTGATCTCGGCCTTCCACCGCCGCCTGACCAGCGACGACGAAGCCACCCGCCTGGAAGCGGCCAAGGCGTGGGCGGTGTGGGAAGGCGCAACCAGCTTCCTGCATGTCGATGATGACTTCATCAACAGCCACGAAGACCCGCACTTCGCGCTGGCGTTTGCCCGCATCGAGAACCACTACTTCGTCAACGGCGGCTTCTTCGAGGTGGAAGACCAGCTGCTGCGCGACGCGCACCGCATCGCCGATATTCCCGGCGTGATCGTGCACGGCCGCTACGACGTGGTCTGCCCGCTGGCCAACGCCTGGGACCTGACCAAGGTCTGGCTGAAGGCGAAGCTGGAAATCACGCCGGCCTCGGGCCATTCGGCGTTCGAGGCCGAGAACGTGGACGCGCTGGTGCGCGCCACCGA
>NZ_JAOBZT010000119.1:0-6154 GCF_029839005.1 Stenotrophomonas sp. GD03958
TGGGGCGCGTGATCACGGCCGCCGAAGGATGAACTCGCGATCGTGGGTATCGCCGACGATGAAGTCGTACTCGCCAACCTTGCTGCAGCCATAGCGCGCGTAGAAGCGCTGTGCGCCGAAATTCTCTTTCCATACGCCTACCCACAGGGTGCGGCGCTGCGGCTGGTCCAGCCACGCCATGAACGCGTCCATCATGCGTGCACCATGTCCGCCATTCTGGTGTGCGGCCAGGATGTAGAACCGCTTCAGCTCGATGTCACCCTCGCGTGCATCCGTGTGCGGCAAGGTGTTGGCACCGGCGGCCAGATAGCCGACCACGGCATCACCGTCCAGCAACAGCCAGATGGCACTGCGTGGGTCGGACAGTTCGATGCGCTGCGGTTCGCTGCTGTAGTGCGCCTGCAGGAAATCGTGCAGCTCCTGCGGCGGATAGGAATCGCCCCAGGTTTCGTTGTACGTGGCAATTGCGATGGCCGACAGCGCGTCGACATCGGCAAGGGTAGCGCGGCGGATCTGCAACGACATGGCGGTGCCTGCAATGGAGCGTGGCGCAGTGTAGCCGGCCCCGGCGGCTGCCGGGGCTGGCCATTGCTCACGAGCCGCTGCTCAGAACCACATGCGCACGCCCGCCACCCAACGCGTGTCGCGCGCGTGGTCACCGGCATGGTCGGCGGTGTCGCCAAACGTACGTTCGTGGCTGATGCCGATGTACGGCGCGAAGCGACGGCTGAACTCATAGTGCAGGCGCAGCCCGGCTTCGACCTTGTTCAGTCCGCGACCAATGCCGTACTCCGGTTCATCCTTGGCCGCAACGGTGGCTTCCAGCAGCGGCTGCAGGATCAGGCGGTTGGTCAGCAGTACGTCGTACTCGACCTCGGCCTTGGCCAGCACCTGGCCGCCGGAGCCCATGTACAGCGTGGCCGAGCTTTCGAACTTGTACGGCGCCAGACCCTGGATGCCGATGGCCGCCCATGTGCGCGAGTCGGACGGGCGGAAGTCCTGGCGCACGCCGACCAGCACGTCCCACCACGGCGACACGCTGCGACCATACAGTGCTTCCAGTGACGACGATTCGGTGCGGCCGCGGCTGCGTTCGCCATCGGTGCGCAGCCACAGGCGGTTGATGTTGCCGCCGATCCAGCCGGTGGCTTCCCAGGCCTGGCCGTTGCTGCTCTTGCCATCCCAATGCTCAAGCCGGTCGATCAGCAGCAGGCTGTTGATCTCCGGCGCGTGTTCCATCGCGCCATGCGCGATCGGCGGGAAGGCGGCGGCGCGGTCGGCATCAGTCGGGACCGGGATCGGTTCGCGCGGTTCGGTGGGTGCAGGCGTGCCGTGGCCCATCGCCCCGTGGTCCATCTGCGAATGGTCCATCGCCGCTGGCTGCATCGCGCCATGGTCCATCTTCGAGTGGTCCATCGTGGAGTGGTCCATGCCGGCGTGATCCGCTGCACCCATGTCCATCTCCGAATGATCCATCTTTGAATGATCGACCGGTTCGGCCGGCGCCTTCGCGGTCTTCGCAGGCGCGTTCATCGTGCCCATGTCATGGCCCGCGTGCGACTGCGCGAACACCGGCATTGCAGCGGTCAGGCCCAGGACCAGCAGGCTTGGGGAAAGCAGTGAGCGGCTCATTCTTCGATCCTCACTTCGCGCATCATGCCCGCTTCCATGTGGTACAGCAGATGGCAGTGATAGGCCCAGCGGCCGAGCGCGTCGGCGCGCACGCGGTAGCTGCGGCGTGTACCGGGTGGCATGTCGATGGTGTGCTTGCGCACCTGGAATTCGCCTTGTGCGTTTTCCAGATCGCTCCACACGCCGTGCAGATGGATCGGGTGCTGCATCATGGTGTCGTTGACCAGCACGATGCGCATGCGCTCGCCGTAGTTCAGCCGCAGCGGCTCGGCGCTGGCGAACGGGATGCCGTCGAACGACCAGGAGAATTTCTCCATGTGGCCGGTCAGGTGCAGCTCGACTTCACGACTGGGCTCGCGGCCATCGGGGTCTTCGAACAGGCTGCGCATCGCGCCGTAGGTCAGGACCTTGCGGCCGTTGTCGCGCAGGCCGATGCCGGGGTCGTCCAGCTTCGGTTCGGTAGCCGAACTCTGCATGTCCACCAGCGGGTTGTTGCGCTCGCTGGGCGGGTGCTTTGGCGCCTTGCTGGCGGCATCACCGCCGCCATGCGCACCGTGGCCCATGCTGGCGCCGCAGCCGCCTTCCATGCCCTTCATCGCGGTCATGTCGTGCCCGCCATGACCGCCACCACCCATGTCATGCCCCATGTCGCTCATGGTCAGCAACGGGCGCGGGTCGCGTGCAGGGATCGGCGCCTGCAGGCCATGGCGTACCGCCAGCGTGCCGGCAGCGAAGCCGGTGCGGCCCATGTCCTGGCAGAAGATGGTAAACGCGTCCTGGCCGGTGGGCTCGACCAGCACATCGTAGGTTTCGGCGGGAGCGATGCGGAACTCATCGATGCTGACCGGATGGATGTACTGGCCATCGGCGGCGACCACGGTCATCTTCAGGCCGGGAATGCGCACATCGAAGTAGGTCATCGAGGCGCCATTGATGAAGCGCAGCAGTACCTTTTCCCCGCTGCGGAACAGCCCGGTCCAGTTGCCGGCTGGCGCCGTACCGTTCATCAGGTAGGTGTAGGTGTGCGCGTTGATGTCGGAGATATCGGTGGGCGTCATCCGCATCCGCCCCCACATGCCGCGGTCGGACAGCGCGGCCGACCAGCCATCGCGCTTCACGTCACGCAGGAAATCCGGCAGCGTGCGCTTGTAGTAGTTGTCGTGCTCGGCGAGCTTCTTCATGCGCCGGAACAGTACGCCCGGATCCAGGTCGGTCCAGTCCGAGAGCATGATCACGTGCTCGCGGTCGTGGTGGTACGGCGCCGGTTCGGCCGGGTCGATGATCAGCGCGCCGTACAGGCCGGCCTGCTCCTGGAACATCGAATGGCTGTGGTACCAGTAGGTGCCCGACTGCTTCAGCTGGAAGTGGTAGTGGTAGGTCTCGCCGGGGCCGATGCCGTTGAAGCTCAGGCCGGGCACGCCGTCCATGTTGGCCGGCAGCAAGATGCCGTGCCAGTGGATCGAGGTCGGGTGGCGCTCCAGCGTGTTGCGCACGAACAGGTCCACGGTCTGGCCTTCGCGCCAGCGCAGAATCGGTGCCGGCAGCGAGCCGTTGACGGTGATCGCCGGGCGGGTGCGCCCGGTGAAGTTGGCCAGCGATTCGCCGATGGCCAGTTCGATGCGGGTGTCGCTGAGGACAGCGGGGGCGCCGGCCAGGCGAGGCGTGGCGCGGGCGGCGGCAAGCGCACGCTGCGGCACGCCGACAGCGGCGATGCCGGCGACCACGCCACCGGCGGCCAGGCCCTGCACGAAGAGGCGGCGCGACGGCATGGGCACAGCGCCCGGACCGGGGGGATTGCGGGTATTCATGGTGGAGACTCCAGACACGTAAAGATGCCGGCAGGGGGGGCCGGCTACGGTGCGCAGGGCGCACGATGCGTGTGGAATCAGCCGATGGGAGGGCGTGAGATGGGCGGCAGCGGCGGCGCCGGCCGGCCAGTGGCCGGCATCGGCTGCGGCGCCAGCGACAGTGCCGGGCCCGCCAGATACGGCAACGGCTGCACCACCAGCAACGGGTGCTGGGCGCAACTGCGCACGCAGTCCTTGATCTGGCAGTGGGCGTCGTGGGCGGGGGCCTCGGCCTGCGGGGCCTCGTCGGCCTGCATGGCGGCGTGGTGGTGGCAGTCGGCATCACCGCCATCAAGGGCGGCTACCGCGTGGGCCATCCGGCCCATTTCCTCGTGACCACTGGCCATGGCCGCGTTCAGCCCGTTGAGCAACAGGCTGAGCATGAGCACGACACGGAGCAGGGTCGAGGCGAGGGACATGGCGCTAATCTAGCCGCAAAGGGGCTGTGGATGCACTTCCGGCTGAATGGCCGGTTCAAGGTTGGACCTGCACCAGTGCAGAGCCGAGCCCACGCTCGGCTGCCGTTCACGCAGAAGCAGCCGAGCGTGGGCTCGGCTCTACAGGGGGACGAGCGCACGGTTGGCGATGGGGAGGCGCCTGGCCAGGCGCCCGGCGCTACCCCTCTTCGCGCACGATCTCGACCAGGCGCGGGCCGTAGCGGCTCAGCTTGGTGCCGCCGATGCCGCCGACCCGGGCCAGTTCATCCAGGCTGGTCGGGCGCTGCTCGGCGATGTTGCGCAGGGTGCTGTCGTGGAAGATCACGAAGGCCGGCACGTTCTGTTCGCGGGCCAGTTCGGCGCGCAGACCGCGCAGCGCGTTGAACAGCGCCAGATCCTGCGGCAGCACAGACAGGCCGGTGCGCTGCGCGCTGCGCTCGCGCCCGCTGGCGCTGCTGGCCGGGTCGCGGCGCATGCTGATCTGGCGGCGACCGGTCAGCACGTCGCGGCTGGCATCGGTCAGGCGCAGGCCACCGTGGCCCTCGCTGTCCACTTCCAGCAGGCTGGCGGCCACCAGCTGGCGGAACACGCTGCGCCAGGTGCGCGCATCCAGGTCGCGGCCGATCGCATAGGTACTGAGCTTGTCGTGGCCCTGCTGTTTGACCTTCTCGTTCTCGCTGCCGCGCAGGATGTCGATCAGGTGGCCGACGCCGAAGCGCTGGCCACTGCGGTAGACACAGCTCAGCGCCTTCTGCGCCGGAATGGTCGCATCCCACGAGGCCGGCGGCGTCAGGCAGTTGTCGCAGTTGCCGCAGGGCTGGGGATAGGTCTCGCCAAAACCGGCCAGCAGCACCTGGCGGCGGCATTGCATGGATTCGCAGTAGCCCAGCAGGTGGTCGAGCTTGCCCCGTTCCAGCTGCTTGCGTTCTTCGCCCGCCTCGGATTGTTCGATCATCTGCTTGAGCAGTACCACGTCGCCCAGGCCGTAGCACAGCCAGGCTTCGGCAGCTTCGCCATCACGACCAGCGCGGCCGGTTTCCTGGTAGTAGCCTTCCATCGACTTGGGCAGGTCGGTATGCGCCACGAAGCGCACGTCCGGCTTGTCGATGCCCATGCCGAAGGCGATGGTGGCGCACATGACGATGCCGTCCTCGCGCAGGAAGCGGCGCTGGTTGTTCGCGCGCACTTCCGGCGGCAGGCCGGCGTGGTAGGGCAGGGCGTTGAAGCCCTGGCCGCACAGGAATTCAGCGGTCTCCTCGACCTTGCGCCGCGACATGCAATAGACGATGCCGGCCTCGCCACGGTGGCCGCGCAGGAAATCGATCAGCTGCTTGCGGGCGTTGTCCTTCTGCACCACGGTGTAGCGGATGTTGGGGCGGTCGAACGAGCTGACGAAGTGGCGGGCTTCCTGCAGATCGAGGCGTTCGGCGATCTCGCGCTGGGTCGGCGGGTCGGCGGTGGCGGTGAGCGCGATCCGCGGAATCTGCGGCCAGCGCTCGTGCAGCACGGTCAGCTGGCGGTATTCCGGGCGGAAGTCGTGGCCCCACTGCGACACGCAGTGGGCTTCGTCGATGGCGAACAGGGCGATCTGGCTGCGTGACAGCAGCGACAGGAAGCGGCCGGTCAGCAGCCGCTCGGGAGCGACATAGAGCATGTCCAGCTCGCCGGCCAGCAGCTCGCGTTCGACGCGGCCGGCGGTCTCGGCATCCAGGGTGGAATTCAGGTACTCGGCACGAACGCCGAGCTGGCGCAGGGCTTCGACCTGGTCCTGCATCAGCGCGATCAGCGGCGAGATGACGATGCCACATCCGTCACGCAGCAGGGCCGGCACCTGGTAACACAGCGACTTGCCACCGCCGGTGGGCATCAGCACCAGGGCATCATGACCGGCAGCCACATGCTCCACGATGTCCTGCTGCGGACCACGGAAATCGTCGTAACCAAAGACGCGTTGGAGCAGGTCGTGCGCGGGACGGGAAGCCATCCGGCTAGTTTACCCCGGCGGGGGAGTCGGCAGGGCTGCGCCCTGCACCCGCTGCAAGCCAGTGCAACGTCAAAGGCAACAGCCGGCTCTGGGGTGATTCGTGGTTTGGTGGGGCGGTGTCGGATTGCGGGGACGCCGCAAGTACGTCCCTGTAGGCTTGGCAGCCGCATCCATGCGGCTGACACCCCGCAATCAGACACCGCCCCACCTTCGACAGTTTCCCGCGGCCGTTGGTGGGTGTCGACCTTGGTCGA
>NZ_JAOBZT010000012.1:0-79416 GCF_029839005.1 Stenotrophomonas sp. GD03958
TGGCCGAGGTGAACAGGGCCGGGGTCGCCCATTCGGGGTGGTCGATGAACGGGTTGCGATTGCCCTGGAAGCTGTAGACCACGTCATTGCGGGCACGCTCGGCATCATCCGGCGGATCGGACAGGTGCCAGTCGATCAGCGTCGACAGCAGGCCCATGTAGGCCGGCGAACTGCTGGTCTTGACGATCCTGCTGCGGTCGTCGGTCAGCTCCAGGTCCGGCTCGGACTGACCGGTGGCCGCATCCTTGCCACCCTCATAGCGGATCGCCATGTACATCACCGCGCGCGCCATGTCGCCCTTGCGCTTGCCCCACACCTCGAACGTGCCGGTGTTGCCGTCCGGCGTGCGCACCCAGTTGGAGTTGCCCGGATAGCCACCACTGCCGCCGCCCTGCCCATTGTTGGCTTCGGTGGCACGCTCACCGCAGCTGGCATCGCACTTGCCGAACGGCTTGTTGCCGCGGTCGGCGTTCCACTGCGCGTCGGTCAGGTACAGCATGTGGGTATCGGTGTACGGCGCGTAGGGCAGGCCCTTGTCGCCGGTGGTGCTGGCAAAGCCCAGCGAGTTCGGCCAGGTGTGCTCGCGGTTGTAGGTCAGGCCGCTGCCGGTGCCCGCACGATCACTGACCTTGGCGTAGCTGCGGTTGCGGTAGGCATCGAGGATGCGGTTCGGGTTGTTCGGATCCTCGTCGGCGATTTCCAGGATGGTCCAGGTATTGGTGCCCGAGCCGCTGTACGGGTAGGCGGTATGGCCCTTGATGGTGGCGTGCAGCGAGCAGCGCAGCTGGCTGGGGCTGCTGGTGTTGACCCTGGAGTAGTAGCCGGCCGGCACGCCCGGGTTGCCCGGGTCCGGATTGCCGCCGGTGCTGGCCACGGTGAAGGCGATGCGGCTGTCGGCGGCCGGGTGCGCGCCCAGCAGGTCGGTGATGCGCGCGGCGCGGATGTCGAAGCGGCAGGCTTCACCGGCCACCAGCGCGGTGTTGGTGGACAGCTTCACGCTGCGGCCGCTGGCCGGGAAGGTCAGCGGCACGCTGCCGGAGGTGCCGCAGCTCAGCGCGAACGCGCCGCTGGCCAGGTTCACGGTTTCGCTGAACACCACTTCCAGATCGGCCGCAGCCGGGAAGGTGCTGCTGCCCTGCGCCGGGGTGGTGGTGGACACCGACGGCGGCGTGTTCGGGCCTGGCGTGCCACCGCCGCTGAAAGTCTGGCCGTTGTTGCAGCTGCCGAAGGTCTGGCCGGCCGATTCGGCCCAGGTGAAGTGGGTGTACTGGCTGCCGCTGCCGGTCAGCTGCAACGAGGTGCCCGGCGCGGTGCTGTTGGTCTCGGCCACCGGGATGTTCTGGCTGGTCATGCCGGCGGCAGGGCCACCGGAGGCGGTGATGGCGCCCTCATAGCTGAGGAACTGGACCACTTTGCCACTGGCATCGACCAGGGCGATGCCGTCGGTCGGGCCGTTCTGGATCCCGTTGGTCGGGTAACTGACCACGGCGATGGTGGCGCTGCCGCAGCCGGCGGCGGTGCCGGCCGGGACCGGGTTGTTGGCATAGACGGTGGCGGCGGACGGATTGCTGCCGTTGTAGAGGTACAGGCGGTAGCCGGACAGGTCCTCACCGGCAGTGGCTACGACCTCGATCGCTTCGCCGACGTCACCGGCGGCGGTGCTGTCGTCGTAGTGCAGTTCGTTGATGAAGACCTCGGCCTGGGCCGGCGCAGCGGCCAGCGCCAGCAGGCAGGCAGCGGCAAGCGGGGACAGCAATCGCATCGACTCCTCCTTGTGATTGGGAATGCCGGACCGAGCCTAAGGCCGATCCAGTGACACTTTGTCGTAAATGAACGTCAGATGTCTGACAGTGCGACGCTTGTCACCGAAATTGATCTGGACCGACGCCCTGGCCGAGGCGCGCGGGTGGAAAAATTTTTTCATTCGGCCCTTGAAAGGGGGCGGCGGGGCTCCATCTCTGCCCTGCTCCCGACGTTGTCGGGTTTCTTCACGTGCGGTTCTGGCACTCGCCCGGGGCGAGTGCTAACATCGCCGGACTTTTTTAGACCAATCAATCACTTAAGAGGTCTCCTATGAGCATCAAGCCGCTGCACGACCGCGTTGTGGTCAAGCCGATCGAAGCCGACGAAATCTCCGCCGGTGGCATCGTCATCCCCGACTCGGCCAAGGAAAAGTCCACCAAGGGTGAGGTCGTGGCCGTCGGCCCGGGCAAGCCGCTGGACAACGGCAACGTGCGCGCGCCGTCGCTGAAGGTCGGCGACAAGGTCATCTACGGCCAGTACGCCGGCAGCTCGTACAAGAGCGAAGGCGTCGAATACAAGGTCCTGCGCGAGGACGACGTGCTCGCCGTCATCGGCTGAGCCCCGGCGCGACCTGTTCCATCCCCTGATTCCAACACCCAGCCGCCGGGCATGGCCCGGCGCTACCAGATGAGGTAACTGCACATGGCTGCCAAGGATATCCGTTTCGGTGAAGATGCCCGTTCGCGCATGGTGCGCGGCGTCAACGTTCTCGCCAATGCCGTCAAGGCCACGCTCGGCCCGAAGGGCCGCAACGTCGTGCTGGAAAAGAGCTTCGGCGCTCCGACCATCACCAAGGACGGCGTCTCCGTCGCCAAGGAAATCGAACTGGCTGACAAGTTCGAGAACATGGGCGCGCAGATGGTGAAGGAAGTTGCTTCGCGCACCAACGACGACGCCGGCGACGGCACCACCACCGCCACCGTGCTGGCCCAGGCCCTGATCCGCGAAGGTGCCAAGGCCGTGGCCGCCGGCATGAACCCGATGGACCTCAAGCGCGGTATCGACAAGGCCGTTTCGGCCGCCGTCGCCGAGCTGAAGAACATCTCCAAGCCGACCGCCGACGACAAGGCGATTGCCCAGGTCGGTACCATCTCGGCCAACTCGGACGAGTCGATCGGCCAGATCATTGCTGACGCGATGAAGGAAGTCGGCAAGGAAGGCGTCATCACCGTTGAAGAAGGCTCGGGCCTGGACAACGAGCTGGACGTGGTCAAGGGCATGCAGTTCGACCGCGGCTACCTGTCCCCGTACTTCATCAACAACCAGCAGTCGCAGACCGCTGACCTGGATGACCCGTTCATCCTGCTGCACGACAAGAAGATCTCCAACGTCCGCGACCTGCTGCCGGTGCTGGAAGGCGTCGCCAAGGCCGGCAAGCCGCTGCTGATCGTGGCCGAGGAAGTCGAAGGCGAAGCGCTGGCGACCCTGGTGGTCAACACCATCCGTGGCATCGTCAAGGTCGTGGCCGTCAAGGCCCCGGGCTTCGGCGACCGTCGCAAGGCGATGCTGGAAGACATGGCCGTGCTGACCGGCGGCACCGTGATCTCCGAAGAAGTCGGCCTGTCGCTGGAGAAGGCCACCATCAAGGACCTGGGCCGCGCCAAGAAGGTGCAGGTTTCCAAGGAGAACACCACCATCATCGACGGCGTCGGCGACAAGGCCAACGTTGATGCCCGTGTGGCGCAGATCAAGACCCAGATCCAGGACACCTCCTCGGATTACGACCGCGAGAAGCTGCAGGAACGCGTGGCCAAGCTGGCCGGCGGTGTTGCCGTGATCAAGGTCGGCGCCTCGACCGAAATCGAAATGAAGGAAAAGAAGGACCGCGTCGACGACGCCCTGCACGCCACCCGTGCGGCCGTTGAAGAAGGCGTGGTTCCGGGCGGCGGTGTTGCCCTGGTCCGCGCGATCACCGCGCTGGCCGGTCTGAAGGGCGCCAACGAAGACCAGAACCACGGCATCCAGATTGCCCTGCGTGCGATGGAAGCCCCGCTGCGCGAGATCGTTGCCAACGCCGGTGACGAGCCGTCGGTCATCATCAACAAGGTCAAGGAAGGCACCGGCAGCTTCGGCTACAACGCGGCCACCGGCGAGTTCGGCGACATGCTGCAGTTCGGCATCCTGGACCCGACCAAGGTGACCCGTTCGGCGCTGCAGAACGCCGCCTCGATCGCTGGCCTGATGATCACCACCGAAGCCATGGTGGCCGAAGCTCCGAAGAAGGACGAGCCGGCCATGGGCGGCGCCGGTGGCATGGGCGGCATGGGTGGCATGGGCGGCATGGACTTCTAAGTCCTCGCCCCTGGCATTGGGATGCCGGCCCTGGGTCGGCATACCTTCCCGTTGTAGAGAAGAACCCCGCCGCAAGGCGGGGTTTTTCTTTTTGGGCGATGCGCGGGCTTGGCCGGACCCGGCCCCGCATGCTCCGCACAGCGTGGTTCCATGGGCGAAAATCGATTATGATTAGGCACCTAATCACATGGTGGCCGGCATGCTGGAAGCAAAACACACCGCTCTGCTCAAGGAAGCTGCGCGCCGCGGCGAGGTAAACCTGCCCCAGCTGCGCCTGTGCTTCCAACTGCTGTCACTGTCTGCCGCCATCGACCACGACTGCGCCGCACGGCTGGCACCGCATGGCCTCAGCGAAGGCCGCTTCATCGCGTTGTTCCTGCTGCACGGGGCCGGTGGCTCGCTGCCGCCGCATGAGCTGGCCGAGCGTGCCGGCGTGACCCGCGCCACCATCAGTGGCCTGCTCGACGGCCTGCAGCGCGAAGGCCTGCTGCAGCGCCACAGCGATGCCGAAGATGGCCGCCGCCTGCGGATCGTGTTGACCGCACAGGGGACACGCCTCGCCGAGGCGCTGTTCGAGCAGCACACGCAGTGGATCGGGGGCCTGTTCAACGGGTTGGAGGCCGACGAACAGCAGCAGCTTTCACGGTTGCTGCACAAGGTCTGGCAGCACACCGATGCCGGGCGGGAATCCGCTGCATGAGCGCGCCCATTGCGGCCGAACGCCTGCGTGCGCTCAGCACCGGTCGCGTCGCCGCCACCCACCTGGCCGAGTGCCTGGCGGTGGATTTCGCCGAACTGCTGCACGTCGTGGCACCTGTGCTCGAACCGGACGCACTGCAACGCATGCGCGACGCCGCAGGCAAGGGCATCACCCAGCGCATGGCATTGGCCGCCCGCCTGCTGCGCGACAGCGGACAGGGCGATCCCGCGCAGTGGCGGGGCCACGCCTCCGATACGGTGCGTGGCTGGGCCTGCTACCTGATCGGCAGTGACGCCGGCACGCCCCTGGCAGGGAAGCTGCAGGCGATACGAACGCTGGCCGATGACCCACACTTCGGCGTGCGCGAATGGGCCTGGCTGGCACTGCGCACGGACATCGTTGCTGCACCGCTGCAGGCGCTTGGGTACCTGCAACCGTGGACGCAGGAAGTATCGCCGTACCTGCGCCGTTTCGCCTGCGAGGCGCTGCGTCCCCGGGGCGTCTGGGCTACGCATATCGCGCTGTTCAAGCAGCAGCCTCAACACGCAGTGCCGTTGCTGGACGCGCTGGCCGACGACCCCGAGCGCTATGTGCAGGACTCCGTCGGCAATTGGCTCAACGATGCCGGCAAGACGCAGCCGCAATGGCTGCGTGGGCTGTGCGCACGTTGGCAACGCGAGCACCACAGCGATGCCAACGCCTACATCCGCAAACGCGCCATGCGATCACTGCGGTAATGGCGGCCGCTGGCCGGCAATCCCATGAACCTCAAGGAAGAACCGCAATGGCCCACACCTTTATCGAGCTCTACACCGCCACCCCCGCCTGGACGGCGCTCTCGCCCGGACAACGCACCGCCTTCTTCGCCCGCATCGGTGAGGGCATGCAGCGTTTCGACCCGGAATGCATCAGGCCGGTGGCCATGGGCCGCATCGCTACGGACGTGCCGTGTGGCACCGGCGAGCAGTTCTATGCGGTCTGGCACTGCGCCAGCCGCGAAGCGGCCGACACGCTGGTGGCCGGGATCGCCGCCACCGGCTGGCATGATTACTTCACCACCACCCATGCCATCGGTGAGGTGGACAGCATGGGCCAGCATCTGGCCGACCTGGCCGCGCTGTAGTGGTACGGCGGCGGCCTGCGATCCCCGGCATGGGCGGCACATGCGCCTGTCACCGATACACGGTAAACAGTGCGTTGCCCATGTCCATCCGCAGGGACGTTGATCATGCAGAGCAAGCTCGAGGTCACGCTGTTCGGTCCGCTTGGCGAGTGCCCGGCATTGCAGTTGCCGGGGCAGGAGAACCCGTCGGTGGCCATCCCGGAATCGGCCCTGCGTCGATTGGTCTCCGACCTCTACACCGCACGCTCCCTGCTCAACCCCGAGCAGCTGGACGAGGCCCGGCAGGAGCTGGATCGGGTGCTGGAGCGCTGGGCCGATATCCACGAAGGCCTGCTGCTGGACGTTGAAGTGCATGGCAGCCGATAGGCCGCCGCTGCGCTCGGGCAGCGTCCCAGTTGCGGATGAAACATTTTGCACTGCGCAAAAGCTGTGCTATCAATAGATCCCATGAACGCAGCCGCTACCCGTTTTTACTGGTATTACTTTCCGAAGCCACTGGCGGAGGAAGGACTGCGCTCACCCTGAAGAAAGCTTCAGACGCATTCCCGAAAGCCGCCAGCGAACCTGGCGGCTTTTTTCATGCCGCCACGCTGGGGACCCCCAACGTTCCGGAGATCTCCTGCAATGCCCCCGCACACCGACGACCTGCGTATCCGCACCATCGAACCGCTGACACCGCCTGCCCAGCTGCTGGCGATGCTGCCCTGTGACGATGAAGCCTCCGGCACCGTCAGCGCCTCGCGCGCAGCGCTGCACCAGATCCTGCACGGCCGCGATGACCGCCTGGCGGTGGTGGTGGGCCCGTGCTCGATCCACGACCCGAACGCCGCCATCGAGTACGCCCAGCGCCTGAAGCCACTGCGCGACGCGCTGGCAGGCGAGCTGGAAATCGTCATGCGCGTGTATTTCGAGAAGCCACGCACCACGGTGGGCTGGAAGGGCCTGATCAATGACCCGGACCTGGATGGCAGCTTCAGGATCGACAAGGGCCTGCGCATCGCCCGTGGCCTGCTGCGCGACATCAACAAGCTTGGCCTGCCGGCGGGTGTTGAATTCCTCGACGTGATCTCGCCGCAGTACATCGCCGACCTGGTGGCATGGGGCGCGATCGGCGCACGCACCACGGAAAGCCAGGTGCATCGCGAACTTGCGTCGGGGCTGTCGTGCCCGGTCGGCTTCAAGAACGGCACCGATGGCAACGTGAAGATTGCCGCTGACGCCGTAGGTGCTGCGTCCAATCCGCACCACTTCCTGTCGGTCACCAAGCAGGGCGGCACTGCCATCGTGTCGACCACCGGCAACCCCGATTGCCATGTGATCCTGCGTGGGGGCAAGCAGCCGAACTACGACGCAGCCAGTGTTGCCGACGCCTGCCAGGCGCTGGCCAAGGCCAAGCTGCCGGCGCGCCTGATGATCGATGCCAGCCATGCCAACAGCCTGAAGAACCCGGAGAACCAGCCGAAGGTGATCGAGGACATTGCTGTTCAGCTGGAAGACGGCGAACAGCGCATCGTGGGCGTGATGATCGAGAGCCATCTGGTCGGTGGCCGCCAGGAACTGGTGGAAGGCCAGCCGCTGGTCTACGGCCAGAGCATCACCGATGGGTGCATCGACTGGGACACCACCGTGACGGTGCTGGAGCGACTGGCTGCGGCCGTGCGTGCCCGTCGTGAAGTGAAGGTGTCCGAAGCAGCGTGAATGAAGCCGCCTGATGGCGGCACGTGTGTGGATGGTGGCCAGCGCCTGCGGGGGTGCGGCCGCGATCAGGGCCGGCCGGAGTTGGAGACCGGCCCATCTGCACCGGCGATGCGCCTGGCGCTGCGCGTGAGCGGCAGCGCCAGGTCCATCGCCGGGGTGGTGCGGATTCGGCCGCGCGAACCTCAATGCACTTCGTCGTGGTACACGAACTTCGGCATTTCCCAGCGGTAGTGGATCGCCAGCAGGCGCAGTGCGAAGCCGCCGCCGAGGCAGCACAGGATCGCGGTGGCGTCGGCCACGCCCCAGTGCAGCAGCAACAGATACGCCGCGCCGGTCAGCAGCGCGATGATCGCGTAGAGCTCCTTCTGGAAGATCAGCGGCACCTCGTTGCAGAGGATGTCGCGCAGCACGCCGCCGAACGCGCCGGTCAGCATGCCGGCGATCAGCACGATCGGCATCGCATGGCCGGCTTCGCGCGCGATCGAGCAGCCGATCAGGGTGAAGGCGATCAGGCCCAGGCCGTCGAGTACCAGGAAGGTGCGGCGGAAGTGGTGCATCCAGCGTGCCACCCAAGTGGCGATCAGCGCCGCGCATACGGTGAACCCCAGGTACTCGGGATGCTTCACCCAGCCCAGCGGATAGTGGCCGAGCAGGATGTCGCGCAGTGATCCGCCGCCGAGGGCGGTGACGCAGGCGATCATGACCACACCGAACAGGTCCATGCGGCGGCGGCCTGCGGACAGTGCGCCAGTCATGGCCTCGGCGGAAATGGCAATCAGGTAGATGATGGACAGCAGCATGCGACAGGCTCCGGGCGCGGTGGGGCCGGCCATGCGCGACTACCGCCACTGCCTGCGCAATGACGGGATGACGATGACCGGTGCCGCTCCCGCTGTCCTTTTGCCTGAGAGTTCAGCGGCGTAGGCCGCGTGCCCCTTCGGCGGATCGTCCCGGGCGTGCCCGGTGACCTCTCTCCAGCTCGGCGAGTCGAATGCATGGTTGGTGGGATTCCAGCCCACCGGCCTGAGCGATCATGGGAGCCTGCGCCTTCGGCGGGCGCCAGCGCGGCGCCTCTCTCCTGCATTCGGGCGCCAGTATATCCGCTGCAGTGCAGCACGGCATAATCCGGGCATGGCCCCGTCCCTCCGCCCCTGGTTCCTGTATCTGCTCGAATGCCGCGACGGGAGCTACTACGCGGGCATCAGCACAGATGTGGATGCGCGTTTCGCCGCCCACCAGGCCGGCAAGGGCGCGCGCTACACCCGGGCCCGCCCGCCGCTGCGCGTGCTGGCCGTGCGCCAGTACCCGGACCGGGCCGCCGCGTCACGGGCCGAATGGCAGCTCAAGCAGCAGCCGCGCGAACGCAAGCTGGCCTGGCTGCAGGCCCCGGACCCTGCGCTTCTGTAGAGCCGAGCCCACGCTCGGCTCCGGGTTCTGTAGATTCACGCCATGCGTGGATGGGCTGCCGGGCCATGCGATGATCGCTCCGCGCCAAGCGCTGGAGACCCGGATGTCCACCTTTGCTTTTCAGCACGACCGTCGGTCATTGTCGTCGCTGTGGTACCCGAAACCGAAGGCGCCGTGAACGATGCGCGCCGCCGGCAAAGCATGGATCTCCGTCGTCGTGCTGGTCGCCGGCATCGCGCTGTTGCCTGGCCTGCTGTACCTGCTCGGGCTGGCATTGGCAGGCGGTCGGTCGAAGCCGGCCGACCGCGCGCCCAGTGGTATGGCTGCGTGCAGCAGTGAACCACGCGCGGGATACCAGCCGATGAATCCCTGGCGTTTCGCCGCGCAGTTCTTCGACAAGGACGTGATGAAGAAGAAGGTGCCGGAAGTGGAGCGGGAGGCCTTCTGGATTGCCCGACGCCACCTGTGGCGGCAACCACAGCGCGGCATGCTGCGCTGGCATCTCAGTAGTACCGCATTGACGATCTGGATCACCCGGCATTGGAGTACCGCGCAGATTGCCGACACCGCGAGGAAGGAGGACTTCTGCCGGACCGGGTCGAAACGGTGGGTGCCGGGCGCCCCGATGAGGAAGTAGAGCCACGCCGTGCGTGGCTGAGCTCCATGCGGCATGCACAGACAGTCATCCACGCATGGCGTGGATCTACCGCACCGGTCGGGGAGGCGCGAGTGCAGTCCTACCGCCTCGGCCGACGGTCTTCCTGGTCATCACCGAAGATGATGCGCGCGCTGCGCTGGTAGCTCCAGTACGCCACCGCCCAGTTCAGCAGCACCACGATGCGGTTGCGGAAGCCGATCAGGAAGAACACGTGCGCGGCCAGCCAGAACCACCACGCCAGCACGCCCGACAGCTGCAGCCGGCCCAGGTGCACGATCGCGGCCATGCGGCCGATGGTGGCCAGGTTGCCGTAGTCCGCGTACTTGAACGGGCCGGGTTCGGGCGTGCCGTGCAGGCGCGCGCGGATCACCTCGGCCACGTACTTGCCCATCTGCTTGGCAGCGGGTGCCACGCCGGGTACCGGCTTGCCGTCGGCCTGGCTCAGTGCGGCCAGGTCGCCGGCCACGAACAGCTCCGGGTGATCGGGCAGGGTCAGGTCCGGTTGCACCGGCACGCGGCCCGCGCGGTCCAGCGGCACGTCCAGCGTGCGCGCCAGCGGTGAAGCGGCCACGCCGGCGGCCCAGACCACGGTGCGTGCTGGCACGAACTGGTCACCGAGCGTGAAGCCCTGGCTGTCGATGTCGCTCACCGGGGTACCGGTCAGCACTTCCACGCCCAGCTTCTCCAGCTGCCGACGCGCCTTCAGCGAAAGCACTTCCGGGAACGAGGACAGCACGCGCGGCCCGGCCTCGATCAGCCGCACTTTCGCACTGGCCGGATCAATGTGGCGGAACTCGTTGCGCAGCGTGTGGCGCGCGATCTCGGCCAGGGTGCCGGCCAGTTCGACGCCGGTGGGACCACCACCGACGACGGCGAAACTCAGCCACGCCGCCTTCTTTGCCGGGTCCGGTTCGGCCTCGGCACGCTCGAACGCCAGCAGCAGCTTGCGGCGCAGCGCGATGGCATCGTCCAGCGTCTTCAGGCCGGGCGCATCATCGGCCCATTGGTCGTTGCCGAAGTAGGCGTGGGTGGCACCGGTGGCCAGCAGCAGGCTGTCGTAGTCCAGCGTGCTGCCATCGGCCATGCGGATCTGCCGCGCCTGCTTGTCGATGGCCACCACTTCGCCGAGGCGGACTTCCACATTGCGCTGGTGGCCGAGGATGTGGCGCAGCGGTGCGGCGATATCCGGTGCGGACAGGCCGGCGGTGGCCACCTGGTACAGCAGCGGCTGGAACAGGTGATGGTTGCGGCGGTCGACCAGGGTGATGCGTATGCGCTCGCGGGCCAGGGCACGGGTGGCCCAGAGACCGGCAAAACCGCCGCCGACAACGACCAGGTGGGGAACGCGCTCGCGACTCATCGACTCACTCCAGTGGGGGCATCGGGGGAAGCGCCTGGCATCTTCGCACGGCGGCCACCTGTCACGTCAGCGCCTGCCCGGATCGGCGATACTCGGGTTCAGGCAGCCGCCCGTGAGGAGCCCATGAGCGAACCGGAAAAGCGCATCGCCCTGTTGATCGACGCCGACAATGCGCCGGCCTCGAAGATCGACGAGGTCCTGGCTGAAGTCGCCCGCTACGGCGTGGCCAACGTGCGCCGCGCCTATGGCAACTGGAAGAGCCCGCGGTTGAAGGGCTGGGAAGCGGTGCTGCACGAATATGCGATCCGCCCGATCCAGCAGTTTGCCTACAGCAAGGGCAAGAATGCCTCGGACATGGCGATGGTGATCGATGCCATGGACCTGCTCTACGCACGCAACCTTGATGGCTTCGCCATCGTCTCCAGCGATGCCGATTTCACTCCGATGGTGATGCGTCTGCTGACCGATGGCGTGAAGGTGTACGGCTTCGGCGAGAAGAAAACGCCCGAGCCGTTCGTCAACGCGTGCTCGAAATTCACCTACCTGGAAGCACTGGGCCAGACCCATGCCAGCGTGCCGGATACCGAACAGGCTTCCAGCGAACAGGCATCGAACGAGCCTGTGGCCAACGACGATGCCCGGCCACGCAAGAGCGGTGCGGAAATGCGCAGCGATACCCGGCTGGTGAAGATGCTGCGCCGCGCGGTGTCCTCAGCCGAGGGCGAGGACGGCTGGTCGCATCTGGGGCCGGTTGGCAGCCAGATCGGCAACCAGGCCTCGTTCGATCCGCGCAACTATGGTTACGGGAAGCTCAGTGACCTGCTGGCAGCGATCGGCCTGTTCGAACTGAAGAAGGACGGCAAGTCGTCCTACGTGCGCGCGCTGCCGAAGAAGAACCGGTAGTGCCGGCCGCTGGCCGGCACATCACCCAAACGAATCAGATCACCCGTGCTTCCGAATTCGCATAGCCGTCGGCGAACCCGGTGGCGAAATCCTCAATGCCGTTGAAGGCCAGCAGCAACAGGCCCGCACACAGCAGCAGATTGCGATTGGAGCGGCGGTAGCCCAGCACCAGCATCCCCAGCCCTGCTGCCAGCAGAACGTAGTTCAAAGCATCCCATGCAGTCACGTCGTCTCTCCCTGTGGATGGGCGTATCGTAGCGTTTCCGCGCCACCGTGGCGCACTGCTGCAGGCAAGGAAATCCGCAATGTTGAAGATCTGGGGCCGCCGCAATTCCAGTAACGTCCGCAAGGTGCTGTGGTGCGCCGAGGAGATCGGCCTGCCGTATGAATCCATCGAAGTCGGTGGCAGCCACGGCGGCACGCAGACGCCGGAGTACCAGGCGATGAATCCCAATAGCCTGGTGCCGGTGATCGAAGACCATGGCCTGCCGCTGTGGGAATCGAACGCCATCGTGCGCTATCTGAGCGCACGCTACGCATTGGGCACGCTGTACGCCGAAGACCCGATGGAGCGTGCCCAGGCCGAGAAGTGGATGGACTGGAGCACCTCGCGGATGGCGCCGCTGTACAGCGACCTGATCTGGGGCATCATGCGCACCGCCCCGGCCGACCGGGACGAATCGCGGATCAATGCCGCGATCGTGCGCGCCGGCGATTACCTGGCGATGGCCGATGCCACGCTGGCCAAACAGCCGTGGCTGTCGGGCGACAAGTTCGCGATGGGTGACATTCCGCTGGGCTCGCTGATCTACGCCTGGTACGAGCTGCCGATCCAGCGGCCTGAACTGCCGCACCTGGCCGAGTGGTACGCCCGCCTGCGCGAGCGGCCGGCCTACCAGCGCGGCGTGATGTCGCCGCTGACGTAAGCACTGCCCGGTGCTGAAACGCAGCCGAGCATGGCTCGGCTCTACGGTAGTGCCGAGCCATGCTCGGCAGTGCTCTACGGGATCAATACAGGTCCGTTGGATCCACATCCAGCGACCAGCGCACCTTGCGTGCTTCCGGCAGCGCGTACAGCTGCGGCACCAGCTGCGAAAGCACGCCATGCAGTGGCGGCCGCTGCATGGCAGACAGCAGCAGCTGCGTACGCTGGTAGCCGGCGCGGCGTGGCATCGGTGCTGGCATCGGCCCGTAGGCCTCGACCACGTCCTGCTCGCCCAGCAACTGTCGTGCGGCCAGCAGGAACGCATTGGCATGCTCCACCTGCTGCGCTTCGGCGCGCATCAGCGCCAGGTGCGCGAATGGCGGGAATCCTGCGGCTTGCCGCTGGTTCAACTCCGCCTGCGCGAACGGGTGGTAACCACCGCTGACCAGGGTTTCCAGCAACGGATGCCCGGGGTGATGGGTCTGCAGCCAGACCTCGCCGGGGTCACGTGCGCGCCCGGCGCGACCGGCCACCTGGATCAGCTGTTGCGCGAGTTTCTCGCTGGCGCGGAAGTCAGCGGAGAACAGGCCTTCGTCGATGCCCACCACCACCACAAGGGTCAGCTTCGGCAGGTCGTGGCCCTTGGCCAGTATCTGCGTGCCGACCAGGATGCCGGGCTGGTCTCCCAGTCTCGCCAGCTGCTGTTCCAGTGCATCGCGACGTGACGTGGTGCCGCGGTCGATGCGCACCACAGGGACGTCGGCGAAGGCCGCGGTGAGATGCTCTTCCAGGCGTTCGGTGCCGATGCCCTGCGGTTGCAGCGCCAGGCTGCCGCAGGCCGGGCATGCCAGCGGTGCCGGTTGTCGCGCGCCGCAGTGATGGCACTGCAGGCGGCGGCCGCCGCCATGCACGGTCATCGGCGCATCGCAGCGGTTGCACGGTGCGGTCCAGCCGCAGTCGTGGCACAGCAGTACCGGCGCGTAGCCACGCCGGTTCTTGAACACCAGCACCTGCTGGCCGCGCTGCAGGTGCTCGTCGATGCCGGCCAGCACATCAGCCGAGAGGCCATCGTGCAGCGGCCGCTTGCGCACATCGAGGATGCGCACACGCGGTGGCCGCGCATCACCGGCACGCTGCTTCAGGCGCAGGTGGGTGTAGCGCCCGGCGTAGGCGTTATGCAGCGTTTCCAGCGAAGGGGTGGCACTGCCGAGCAGCACCGGAATGCCGAGCGCCTTGGCCCGGACCAGAGCGAAATCGCGCGCGTGATAGCGGATGCCGTCCTGCTGCTTGTAGCTGCCGTCGTGTTCCTCGTCGATGATCAGCAGCCCGGCCTGCGGCAATGGCGTGAACACCGCCGAGCGGGTGCCGACGATGACCCGTGCCTCGCCGCGCGAAGCCTTAGCCCAGACGCGCGCGCGCTCGTTGTCGTTCAACCCCGAATGCAATGCGTGCACGGCGATGCCAAGGCGGCCGCGGAAGCGTGCCAGGGTCTGCGGGGTCAGACCGATTTCCGGCACCAGCACCAGCGCCTGCCTGCCCTGCGCCAGGCAGTGGATGATGGCCTGCAGGTACACCTCGGTCTTGCCGCTGCCGGTCACGCCATCCAGCAGGAAGGGCTGGAAGCCTTCGGCGGCGTTGATGGCGGCCACCGCTTCGGCCTGGTCCGGGTTGAGGGTGGGGCCGGGCAGCGGCTGCGCATGCTGCGGTGCCACCGTCATCGCCACGCGCTCGGCCAGCGCACGCTTGGCCAGGCTGCGCGCGGCGGTGCGCCAGTCCTCCATGCGTTCGCCCAGTACATCCTCATCCACCACGGCCCCGGCCAGCAGTTCGGCCAACTGCCGCGGGCGGCTGCCGGCGCGCAGCTTCCCGCGCTGGGCATGGCCTTCGGGGGTCAACTGCCAGCCCCAGTGGTGGGTGTCGGGCAGGGCTTCGCCATGACGCAGCGGTCCTGGCAGGGCGGTGCTCAGTACCTCGCCCAGCGGTGCGTGGGTGTAACGCGCCAGCCATTGCAGGCTCTGCCACAGCTCCCCCTGCAGCAGCGGCTGCGGGTCGCACCAGGCCAACGCCTGGCGCAGTCCCTGGCCGTCGTCGGTCTGGCCGTGCCCCACCACCACCCCGACCAGCTCGCGGTTGCCGAACGGCACCTTCAGGCGGCAGCCGACCGCAACCGTGGGGCCATCGCCCTCCGGCGACAGGTAGTCGAACAGACGGGGCAGGGGGACGGGCAGGGCGACCTGCAGGGTCGGAATCGGTGAAAGCATCGGGCCAGTGTACCGGGCCGTGCGCGCGCGAATGGCGGGGTGGGAGACGGCGGAGCGGCGCCCGTTGAATCATAAATGTCACCTAAATATCGGTGTCCATTGGAGATTCAGGCTTATCCACATGTTCTGTGGATAACGTTGTGCGTTACCGGTCGACGGGAACGCAGGAGGCCGATGGCGACGAGCTCACGCTTGGGTTGGTCAAAAAATAGCCACACTTAAAAACTATTCAAAATCAACAGTTTAAGTGTGAAACATTGCTGAAACAGAGTGAATTCAGCTGCTTGCCGCAGTTTCCCGCGCCGGGAGCGTGGTGCTGTGCACAACCTGCAGCACGAAGTATCCGTGGGCGCAAGTCCTACGGGCGTCGATTGCCTGCCGCTATCATTCCCCCAGACCTTTGGAGTGACCGATGACGGCTGTGCCCGCCCCTGTTTCCTCGACCGCGGCCGGCGCGCTGTCGGCGTTCCTGCGTGGCGTCGAGCGCCGCGCCCTGGTGGTGGCTGAGCTGCAGTGCGGCGATGCCGCGCGCGCCGAACAGACCCTGGTGGCAGTGATGCGCGCGTTCGCGGCCGTTGCCAGCGACCTGCCGATGGCGCAGTGGCCGACCCGCTTCTGGACCCTGCTGGGCCAGCGCCAGGCCCTGCGCGAGCCCGTGGGTGGCCAATGGGCGCCACCGTTGGCCGCGCTGGCTGCGATGTCGCCGCTGCCGCGCCTGGCGCTGCTGCTGCGGGTAGGCGGCAGCCTGGACGAGAGCATCGCCACGCGCGTGCTCGACCAGGACGAGGCCGGCTACCAGCACCTGCTGGCCGATGCCTGCCCGCGCGATGCCCAGGGCCAGCCCGATGCCGCGGCCTGGCGCCAGTTGGCCGAACAGGTACAGGCGCGTATCCGTGAACTGCCGGCCACGCGCCTGCAGCAGCTTCAGCAGCCGGCGGCACCCGCCGCCCACAATGAAGCGCCGACCTCCAGCTGGCGAGCACCGCAGCGGGACGAGCGCGCGGCCGCCCATGGCAAGCGCCGTCGTACGGACGCCAAGCCGCGCTGGCGTGGTCCGCTGATCCTGCTGGTAACCGTGGCGGTGCTGCTGGCCGCTGCGCTGGGTTGGCGCTACCTGCAGGGACGTTCCTTCGGCAACGATGCGCCGCTGCCGGAAGGCGTCGTGGGCGAGGCCGGTCCGGTGACGGTGGAAGCCCTGCCACCGAGCAAGGTCGACGCCACGCCGGATGCAACGCATGCCCAAGCCAATGACGACGCAGCGATGCTGGCCGATCGCGACTACCCGCTGGTTGCCGATGCTGACCTGTACGCATGGACCGCCGCGGGCGGTCCGCTGCCGGTGGACGAATCGCAAGCCAAGCCGAGCCGACCGGAGCCGGCCAGTGCCACGCTGGAAACCGCCGCCGCCGATGAATAAGTCCGTGTTCGCCAGCCTGTTGCTGGCCTTGCCGCTGTCCCTGTCTGCGGCGCCGCAATCGTTGAACGTGCCATTGCCGCCGCCATCGCCGGCCACCCCGGCCGCGCCGCCGGCTTCGACCGCGGCACCGGCTGGCTTTGCCCAGCTCGATCCGCAGCAGCAGCGCCAGCGCCGTGCCGACTACGCCGCCTGGCGCGCGTTGCCGGAAGGAGAGCGCGAGCGCATCCGCCAGGCCGCTGCGCGATTCAATGCGCTGCCTGCGGACCAGCAGCAGCGTCTGCGACAGCAGTTCGGCGATCAGGACCAGGCGTTCCGCGACGGGTGGCGGCTGGGCCCGCAACTGGGCCTGGAATTCCCAAAGCTGCATGGCTTGTTCGGCTTTGTGCCTCCGGAGCAGCGCGAGACCGCGCTGGCCGTGCTGCGTCAGCTCAGCCCGGCGCAGCTGGCCCAGCTGGCCCTGGTCGCGCAGCGTACGCCGCCGCAGGAGCGCGACGCCGTGCGCAGCGCCTTCCTTGCGGTGCCGGCCGCCGAACGCGACAGCTGGCTCAAGCGCCAAGCGGGCCAGTAAAAAAGGGGACGGAGGGGATTAAGTCGCATTCGGCACTGACTGGCCAGATACGACTTAATCCCCTCCGTCCCCTTTTTGCTTGGGGCAGCCGGAACCCAGCATTCACCCCCTGTCATGGGAATGCGCGCGCCGGGCGCGTAAGATGACCGGCCGCAACCCGGTGCCTGTGCCCTTCGCGCGCAACCGTAGTTCGCGTCAAGCACCTTATGTCTACTGCAACCTCCACGCCGCGCTTCAGCAAGGAAGTCGGCGCTACCGGTCTGCTCGCCCTGCCGCTTGTGCTGGGCCATGTGTCCACCGGTCTGATCTCCTTCGTCGACAACGTGATTGCCGGCCACCACGCCACCGCGACGCTGGCTGCGGTGACCATCGGTACCGCCCTGCTGTGGCTGCCGATGCTGATCCCGATCGGCACCCTGATCTCGCTCACCGCCTCGGTGTCGCAGCTGCACGGCGCTGGCCGCGAGCGCGAGATCGGCCCGCTGTTCCGACAGGCGCTGTGGCTGGCGTTGGGCCTGGGCCTGATCATGTTCACCTTCCTTACGGTGGTGCCGCCGCTGCTGCCGGCCTTCGGCATCGCACCGGACATCGTGCCGGGGGCGACTGCGTTCCTGCATGCGGTGCGCTGGGGCGGCCCGGCGCTGACCCTGTACTTCTGCATGCGCTACCTCAGCGAAGGCATGCACTGGACACTGCCCACCATGCTGCTTGGCTTCGGTGGCCTGCTGGTGCTGGCGCCGCTGGGCTATGTGCTGGCCAATGGCAAGCTCGGTTTCCCGGAACTGGGCGCCGAAGGCCTGGGGATCGCCTCGGCGGTGATGATGTGGCTGCAGGCAACCGCATTCGCCCTGTATCTGTGGCGGACCAGGCGCTTTGCCCATCTGCAGCTGTTCTCGCACTTCGAAGGGCCGCGCTGGAAGGCGATCTGGGACCTGCTGCGCACCGGCCTGCCGATCGGCATCACCGTACTGATGGAAGGCGGCCTGTTCATCGTCACCGCGCTGCTGATCGGCCGCCTAGGTGCCAATGAAGCGGCTGCGCACCAGATCGCGATCAACGTCGCCCAGCTGTGCTTCATGATTCCGATGGGCGTGGCCGAGGCCACTACCGTGCGTGTCGGCCATGCGGTCGGCCGCGGCGATGGCTTCGGCGTGCGGCGCGCGGCCTGGGCCGGCTACGCGATCATCATGGGTACGCAGACATTGTCGGCGGCGGTACTGCTGTTCGGCCACGATGCCATCGTCGGTGTCTACACCAACGACCTGGCGGTGGCCGGCCTGGCCTCCACCCTGCTGTTGTATGCGGCCACCTTCCAGTTCCCGGATGGCATCCAGGTACTGTCGGCCGGCGCGCTGCGCGGCCTGAAGGACACCCGCGTGCCGATGTTCATCGCCATGTTCGCGTACTGGGGCCTGGGCATGCCGCTGGGCGCCGGGCTCGGCCTGGGCCTGGGCATGGGCCCGCAGGGTATGTGGATCGGCCTGATCGTGGGCCTCACCGCCGCTGCCATCCTGATGGGCTGGCGCCTGCGGCGCAGCAGCCTGCGCATCGGCCAGTCGATGCTGTCCTGAACTTCCGCCCCCGCCCCGGCCACCCGTGGCGGGCGATCCCCTGACTTGTGTCCGATGCCGCATCACGCGGCACCGGCTATGCTGGCACCACGGCAAGAAGCCATCCGGAGCGTTCCATGAATCACCCCGTGCCCCCGCTGCCCCCGGCGCGTCGCAACCCCGTCGCCAGTTTCTTCATCGGGCTGTGGGACGTCATGAACTTCACCCGCCGGTTGATCCTCAACCTGGTGTTCTTCGGCCTGCTGTTCCTGCTGCTGGTGATGTTCGTCATCGCCGCAGGCATGGGCGCCGGTGCCAGCAAGTCGCTGCAGGACCGCACCACCCTGGTGATCGCGCCGGAAGGCCGGCTGGTCGAGCAGTTCAGCGCCGATCCGGTCAGCCGCGCACTGGCCAAGGCGGTGGGCGACAACGGTGCCGAAGAGATCCAGCTGCGCGACCTGCTGCGGGTGATCGAGTCGGCCAAGGAAGACAAGAAGATCGAGCGCGTGGTGCTGGAGCTGGACAAGCTGCAGCCCTCGGGCTTCGCCTCGCTGCGTGAAGTGGCTGCGGCACTGCAGGACCTGCGTGCCTCCGGCAAGCAGCTGGTGGCCTACAGCGAGAGCATGGGCCAGTCGCAGTACCTGCTGGCCGCACAGGCCGACGAGGTCTACCTGGACCCGATGGGTTCGGTGGTGCTTGAGGGCCTGGGCCGCTACCGCCAGTACTTCCGCACCGGCCTGCAGGACAAGCTGGGCGTGGACGTGCACCTGTTCAAGGTGGGTGAGTACAAGTCCGCAGCCGAGCCGTACGTGCTCGACGCGGCGTCGCCGGCCTCCAAGGAAGCCGACCTGTTCTGGATGAACGACGTATGGCAGCGCTACCTGGGCGACATCGCCAAGGCCCGTCGCCTGGATCCGGCACAGCTGGCTGCCGGCATCGATACGCTGCCGGAAGGCATCGCTGCTGCTGGTGGTGATCTGGCCAAGTTCGCCCTGCAGCAGAAGCTGGTGACCGCGCTGAAGACCCGCGAAGAGTTCGAGGACCTGATGATCGAGCGCGGCGTGGCCGACGAAGATGCCGACGGTGGCTTCCGCAACGTCGACTTCGGCACCTACCTGGGCCAGCTTGATGCGCGCCGCAACCCGGTCGACAACCGTCCGCAGGTGGCAGTGGTGGTGGCGTCCGGCGAGATCAGCGGCGGTGACCTGCCGGCCGGCCGCATCGGTGGCGAATCGACGTCGGCGCTGCTGCGTGCCGCGCGCGACGACGACGATGTCAAGGCGGTCGTGCTGCGCGTGGATTCGCCGGGCGGAGAAGTGTTCGCTTCCGAGCAGATCCGCCGTGAAGTGGTCGCCCTGCAGGCCGCCGGCAAGCCGGTGGTGGTATCGATGGGCGACCTGGCCGCCTCCGGTGGCTACTGGATCAGCATGAACGCCGATCGCATCTACGCCGATCCGTCGACGATCACCGGTTCGATCGGCATCTTCGGCATGGTGCCGAACTTCAGCCGCGCGCTGGACAAGATCGGCGTGCACACCGATGGCGTCGGCACCACCCGCTTCGCCGGTGCGTTCGATGTCACCCGGCCGATGGATCCGGCCGTGGGACAGGTCATCCAGTCGGTGATCAACAAAGGCTACGCCGACTTCACCGGTCGCGTCGCCGACGCGCGCAAGAAGCCGGTCGAGGCCGTGGACGAGGTGGCCCGCGGCCGCGTGTGGAGCGGTGCACAGGCCAAGGAACGCGGCCTGGTCGATGCCTTCGGTGGCCTGAAGGATGCGGTGGCCGATGCGGCCAGCCGCGCCAAGCTGGGCAAGTCCGATGCCTATCGCGTGCGCTACATCGAGAAGGCAGCCACGCCGTTCGCGCAGTTCGTCAGCGGTTTCGCTGGCAGTCGTGCCGGTGCCTGGATGCTGTCCGATTCGGGCATGGCGCGGATGCTGCTGGCGCGCACGATGCCGGAAGTGGATACGCAGCTGCGCTTTGTCGAGAACGCGGCCCGCGAAAAGGGCAATGGCGCACCGGTGAAGGCGCTGGCGTACTGCTTCTGCGGGTTCTGACCGGAGCACATCCACGCATGGCGTGGATCTACTGTAAACGCCCGGCTTCGGCCGGGCGTTCTCGTTGGTGGGGTCGGATCCCTTTGCCCGCAAAGGGTTCTGACCCCACAGGTCACTGCGTCGCGTCGGCCTCGGCCTTGCGCTCGCCCCCAGCGGCCTCTTCCACCGCTTTCTGCGCGCCCTTGGCGCGGTCCAGCGGTTCCTGCATCGCACGCGACATCGCTTTGGGCACCGGTGGCTTCTCCGGGTTCGGCGTCGGCGGCCGCTGGCAGGCCACCAGCAGCACGCCGGCCAGCAGGGACGAGAACAGGGTCAGGATGCGCATGGCGGCTCTCCGCAGTGGGCGTACGTGCAGTGTCGCATCCTCGGCAGAGGGCCGCCGTGAGCGCGTATCCTTGCCGCATCGAAATGCAGCGGGCGCGGCCCCGGAGGACACATGACCCAGCAACGGTGGCGCCTGGACGGGCAGACCGCCCTGATCACCGGTGCCAGCGCCGGTATCGGCCTGGCCATCGCGCACGAACTGGCCGGCTTCGGCGCGGACCTGATGATCGTCGGCCGCGATATCGACATGCTGGAGACCGCGCGCGACGAGTTGCTGGATGTGTATCCGCAGATGCAGGTGCATGCGCTGGCCGCCGATGTTTCCGACGACGAGGACCGCCGCCAGATCCTGGACTGGGTGGAGGACCACAGCGATGGCCTGCATATCCTGGTCAACAACGCCGGCGGCAACGTCACCAAGGCGGCCACCGAGTACTCCGAAGACGAGTGGCGCAAGATCTTCGAGACCAACCTGTTCTCGGCGTTCGAGCTGTCGCGCTACGCACATCCGCTGCTGGCACGCCACGCGTCGTCGTCCATCGTCAACGTCGGCAGCGTGTCCGGCCTGACCCATGTGCGCAGTGGCGTGGTCTACGGCATGACCAAGGCGGCGATGCACCAGATGACCCGCAACCTGGCCGTCGAGTGGGCCGAAGATGGCATCCGCGTCAACGCAGTGGCACCGTGGTACATCCGTACCCGGCGCACGTCCGGCCCGTTGTCGGACCCGGATTACTACGAGGAAGTGATCGATCGCACGCCGATGCGCCGCATCGGCGAGCCGGAGGAGGTGGCTGCGGCCGTGGGCTTCCTGTGCCTGCCGGCAGCCAGCTACGTTACCGGCGAGTGCATCGCGGTGGACGGCGGCTTCCTGCGCTACGGGTTCTGATCTTCGGAAGGGTAGTGCCGGCCGCTGGCCGGCAACCACAGGATATTCAGTTGATTGCAGTTGCCGGCCAGCGGCCGGCACTACCGGATGGCGGTCACCCCGGCACCGGGCAGTTGCTGGCCTCCAGCACACCCTGCAACCGCTCGCGGTCCTTGCGCGCGCTGTCGCGGTTCTCGGGCGCGGCGAAGCGCTCCCGGCCGCGGGCATCGCGGAAGCGCTGCTGCCAGGCACCGCAGCGCTGCGCTTCGGGAAGCGCTTCGCACTGATCGCGCACCACTTCACAGCTGGCGGCATTCACCGGCGTCACTCCGCCAAGGCCCTGTACTGTCATCAGCTCGCAGCGACCTGGCGCAGCCTCGTACTCGTACAGGTAGCCGCCGCCCTGGCTGTCGGTGCACTGGAAGATAGGAGGAAGCGGCGGCTTCGGTGAACCGTCACTTCCAGCAGCACGGGCCTCGGCATCGCGACGCAGCGTCGCGCTGTCAAGGATCTGGTCGTCTCCTTCGTGTTCGACCATGCCTGCTTCCATGATCGTGCGTCCTTCGTCCGCGCGTCGTGCCTTCGCTGGGGCCGCAGGCGCAACACCCGGGTTGGCCGGCAGCGGCGCGGGTGTTTCCACCGGGGTGGGGGCAGGTTCAGCGACCACAGGGGCAGCGGCGGCCGGCTGCGCGTTGCCCTTGCCGGGTATGCGCAGCACCTGCTGCTTGCTGCCAGTGGGACACGGCGTGCGCTGCAGGGTAGGGATGTCACTGCTGCTGGAGGTACAGCGGTAGATCACGCCCTCTTCGGCCAATGCGCTTCCAGGCAGCAGCACCAGGAGCAGCCAGATCACTCGGTTCATGCGTACAGCGTACAGGCTGCGGCGGCTTGCTGCGGTCAGCGTTCGCAATCGCGCGACAGGCGCGCATCGATGCCGCGCTGTTCGTTGCTGATGGCGGTGCGTTCACTCTGCAGCGCACTGTTGTACCGGCGATCCAGTTCCCAGCGGCGATCACGCAGTCGCGCACAGACTTCCTGCGGCGGCAACGCATGGCAGCTGTCGCGGACCAGCACGCTGCCGGCCGGAACCTGCACGCCCATGCCGATCGAGGGGGGACGATAACCCGCGCCTTCGCCGATCGGCGTGCCGGTGGCCGGGCGCGGTCCGGGGTAGGCCGGGCCGTGATGGGCGTGTGGCAGCCAGACACTGGTCCACAACGGCACCCAGCGCGGATTGCCTTCGTTGTTGTCGCTGGTATAGCGTCGGCCATCATCGCTCACGCATTCGTACATCGGCTGCGGCGGCTGGATGTAGACGTGGCGGACTTCGCGCTCGCGGATGACCGGGGTTTCGCCGGGCGGCGCAGGCGGGGCATCACTGCGCACCACCCGTGGAGCGGGATCGCGCGGGCGCTGCAGGTCGCGAACCTGCTGGCGGCCGCTGTTGCAGGGCGTGTCCTGCAGGGCCACCGCCCCGTTGCTGGAAACGCAGCGGTACACCCGCACGTCTTCGGCTGCGGACGCCGTCCACGGCAGCAGCAGGCACAGGCTGAAGGTGGCGCGCAGCAGGCTCATGGCGGCAGCGTGCGTGATTGTCCGCGGCAGTGCAATCGGCGGCTCAGGAGCGCAGCACGTTGCCGCTGAGCGCGTCGCGTATGGGGGTGGGTTGGGCCAGGCCACCGGTCTGTCCGTCAAGGATGCCGTCGAGCAGGCGCAGCAGGCGCGGATCCAGCTCTTCGCGGCTGCGCGCCGGTGGTTCGCCGGCCAGATTGGCGCTGGTGGAGACCAGCGGGCCGCCCCAGGCGCGGCAGAGTTCGGCCACCAGCGGGTGCGCGCTGATGCGCACCGCAATGCCGCTGTGTTCGCCGGTGACCCAGGGCTGCGCGCGCGGGCCAGCGGGCAGGATCCAGGTGTTGGCGCCGGGCCAGCTGGCCAGTACCGCGCGCTGGCGGGCGTCGGGCAGCGCCTGCAGGCGCACCCAGCCTTCCAGCTGCGCCAGCTCGGCCGCGACCAGGATCATGCCTTTCTCGATCGGTCGCTGCTTCAGCCGCAGCACCATGTGCACTGCCGCTTCCTGCGAGGGATCACAGCCCAGGCCCCAGACCGCTTCGGTCGGGTAGGCGATCACGCCGCCGGCGCGGAGCGTGGCGACAGCAGAGTCCAGGGTGAGTTCTTTCATGGCGGCGACCGGCCCGGCGTGGGCCTCCATTATCCCCCTGCTGCGTGCAGAAGGGGTGGTCGGCGCGGACGGTAGGTGCGGACCGTTGGTCCGCACACCTTGCCCCTCATCCACGCATGGCGTGGATCTACTTCTTCGCAGCGGCCTTCTTGACGGCTTTCTTCGCCGGGGCCTTCTTTGCGGCGGCCTTCTTCACCGCCTTCTTTGCCGGCGCCTTCTTGGCAGCAGCCTTCTTCGGCGCCGCTTCCTTCTTCACTGCCGCCTTCTGGGCCGGTGCCTTTTTCGCTGCCGCTTTCTTGGCGCCGAAGCCCTTGCGCACCGGCTTGCCGGTTTCTTCCATCAGCTGCTGCACTTCGGCCAGGGTCAGCGATGCCGGCTCGCGGTCCTTGGGGATCTTGCCGTTCATCTTGCCGTCGCTGATGTACGGGCCGAAGCGGCCGTTCAGCACCTGGATGTCGCTGCCCTCGAATTCCTTGATGATCCGGTTGCGCGCGATCTCTTCCTTCTCTTCGATCAGGAACACGGCACGGGCCAGGTCGATGGTGTACGGGTCGTCTTCCTTCTTCAGCGAGGCGTAGGTGCTGCCACGCTTGGCGAACGGCCCGAAGCGGCCGATCCCGACGCTGACCGGCTCGCCCTTGTCCTCACCCAGCGCGCGCGGCATCAGGAACAGCTCCAGCGCGTCTTCCAGGGAGATGGTGTGCATCGACTGGCCAGGGCGCAGCGAGGCGAACTTCGGCTTCTCCTCCGCGTCCTCGGCGGTGCTGCCGATGGCGGCATACGGCCCGAAGCGGCCCAGACGCACGCTGACCGGCTTGCCTGTCTTCGGATCGGTGCCAAGCTCGCGCGCGCCGCTGGCCTCGGCGCGGTCGACCGATTCCTTCTTGTCTTCCACCAGTTCCTTGAACGGCTCCCAGAAGCGGGCCATCAGCGGAATCCACTCTTCTTCGCCACGCGAAACGGCATCAAGCTCGTCTTCGAGCTTGGCCGTGAAGTCGTAGTCCACGTACTGGGTGAAGTGGCTGGACAGGAACTTGGACACCGCGCGGCCGACGTCGGACGGGCGGAAGCTGCGGCCTTCCATTTCCACGTACTTGCGGAACAGCAGGGTCTGGATGATCGAGGCGTAGGTCGAGGGACGACCGATGCCGTACTCTTCCAGCGCCTTCACCAGCGCCGCTTCGGTGTAGCGCGGCGGCGGCTGGGTGAAATGCTGTTCGGCCTGGATGCGTTCCAGCGGCACGCGGTCGCCCGGCTTCATCGCCGGCAGCTTGCGGCCTTCGTCCTCGTCCTCGGCGCTCTTGCTGTCCTTGCCTTCCTCGTACACGGCCAGGAAGCCGGGCACCACCACCGTGGTGCCGCTGGCACGGAACACGTGCTCGCTGCCGGCCGACAGGTCGACGCTGACGGTATTGAGCGTGGCCGGGATCATCTGGCAGGCGACGGCGCGCTTCCAGATCAGTTCGTACAGGCGGCGCTCGTCGTCGGTGAGGAAGCGTGCGACCTGGGCCGGGGTGCGCAGGGCCGAGGTCGGGCGCACCGCTTCGTGCGCTTCCTGGGCGTTCTTCGACTTGGTCTGGTAGGTGTTGGGCTGGTCCGGCAGGGAGGCGATGCCGTAGTCGCGGGCGATCACGTCGCGGATTTCCGCCAGCGCGTCCTGCGACAGGTTCACCGAGTCGGTACGCATGTACGAAATCAGGCCGACGGTGCCTTCGTCGCCGATGGCCACGCCCTCATACAGCTTCTGCGCAACCTGCATGGTCTTGCGGGTGGTGAAGCCGAGCTTGCGCGAGGCTTCCTGCTGCAGGGTCGAGGTGGTGAACGGTGGCGCCGGACGGCGCTTGCGCTCCTTGCTGGCGACGTCGGTGACATGCAACGAGCCCTGCGCGGCCTGCTGGATACGCAGGCGGGCGGCTTCGGCGGTGTCACCGTCGGTGATGGTGAACTGCTCGAACTTCTGCCCGTCCAGCTTGACCAGCTTGGCGTTGAAGTGCTGCGACGGGTGCGCGCATTCGGCCGCGATCGACCAGTATTCGCGGGCGACGAAGGCTTCGATCTCTTCCTCGCGCTCGACGATCATGCGCAGCGCCGGGCTCTGCACGCGGCCTGCGGACAGGCCGCGCTGGACCTTGCGCCACAGCACCGGCGACAGGTTGAAGCCGACCAGGTAGTCCAGCGCGCGGCGCGCCTGCTGGGCATCGACCAGGTCGCTGGCGATCGCGCGCGGCTGGCTGATCGCTTCCTTGATGGCGCGCGGGGTGATCTCGGTGAACACCACGCGCTGCATCGGCTTGTCCTTGACCAGCCCGCGTTCCTTCAGGATCTCGGCGATGTGCCAGCTGATCGCTTCACCTTCGCGATCCGGGTCGGTTGCCAGCAGGATGTCGTCGGCACCCTTGGCGGCCTTGGCGATCGCATCGACATGCTTTTCGTTCTTGTCGATCACGTCGTAGTGCATGGCGAACCCGTTGTCCGGGTCGACCGCGCCTTCCTTCGGGATCAGGTCACGCACATGCCCATACGAGGCCAGGACGGTGTAGTCCTTGCCGAGGTATTTGTTGATCGTCTTGGCCTTGGCTGGCGATTCGACGATGAGCAGGTGCTTGGGCATGTCGGGAGAGGTCTGTGGGCGGACCGGGAGAAGGGGCCGCTAGGGTGGAGCAAACGGCCGCATTAGTGAAGCGGCCACGGGCAAATCCATAAACTGAACGCCCGGTAATGTGCCGGGCGTTCAGGTTTCACCTTATTAGAGGAATCACGCCCGGCCGGCCCGTGTCAAGCAGCCAGGCGTGAGGATGGCCGTTCACGAGGCCATCTTGGCGATGAAGCCTACCGCGAACACCAGCAGGGCCAGGCCGACCAGAGACAGCAGGCCGGTCAGCACGAGCACCAGTACGGTTACCGTGCCCAGCTCCCGGCGCTGCAGCTGCGGCTGGTCGGTGTAGGCCCAGCGGTCGACCACGAGGGTGTCGCAGACCATGTCGTGCAGGCCCTGCTTGCGTTCGGTGAAGGCGGCCATCAGGAAACCGATGCCGAGCGTGAAGCTGCTCAGCAGCATGGCCCAGTAGCGACCAAATGCGCGGGCCTTGGTCAGGCGTTCGCCGTTGCCGCGCACCACCTTGATACCGACTGCCATCTTGCCCAGCGTGGCGCCGCCCTGCGAGGCATGGAACCAGGTGTAGTAGGCCATGCCGATGCCGAGGTTGATCAGGGCGCTGGCCAGCTGGGCAACGATCTCGATGGCCGATTCGCCGCTGCCCACCGCGCCCATGCTGGCGCCGAGTATCGCACCAAGAATGGCACCGATGATGCTGCCGGGGACGACCAGCACGAAGTAATCGATCATGTAGGCCGCCACACGCTTCCAGAAGCCTGCGTAGACCACTTCACCGCCAACCACCGGCTGCGCGTGGCCACCGCTGCTGGTGGCCGCTGGAGCGCTGTAAGGCGAGCTGCTGAGCGCGCCGGTGCCGGGCAGCGGTGCGGTGCCGCTGTCGATGGCGGCGTAGTCGCTGCGCAGGTCGAACCCGCCGCTGCTGCTGGCAGTGCTGGCATCAGCCAGCGTCTGCAGGCCGAGCTCGTCGACCATCTGCCGCAGCGCAGCCCACTGGGCCATGCCCTCCCGCCAGACCAGGGTGTCCAGGTTGAGCTGGCCGCGCTGGAAGCGCTGGCGGATCTCCTGGACCGGCAGCGGGCCCTGGCGTTGCTGTCCTTCGGCGTAGTACCACTCAGTCATTGCATGTTCCCTGTTGAATCATCCTTGGAGGTGCTGGCGTGCGCGCGGTTCAGCCGCGGCACGACGGCGGCAGGTACTTGTCGTTGCTCTCGCCGCTGCATTCCCAGCGGCCGCTGTCGCGATCGTATTCCAGCCACAGCAGATCGCCATCGAGGCTCTTGCCGGGCAGCGCCAGGGTGGCTTCGATGCCGCAGTGGCCGTTGTTGAAGCGACCGATGTTCACCGCTGACAGCCCTGCATGGGCGAAATCACCCGGGGCCGGGAAGCCCGCGTCGTTGCCACCCGGGCAGCGGCCTTCGTCATCGGCGAAATGCTGCACCTGGTCCTTCAGCGGCTGCAGTGCGGTCACTGCGCCGGCGACCTTGGCGCGAAGGGTGTAGTCGTTGTAGGCGGGCAGCGCGATGGCGGCCAGGATGGCCACGATCGGTACCAGCACCAGCAGCAGGCCGCCGCCGATGATGGCGGTCAGGGCGCAGCCGGACAGCTTCTTCTTCGGCGTCGGCAGGGCGCTGGCCGCTGCGCTGGTGGTGTAGGGCGTGGACGGTCGCAGCACCGGTGGCTGCGGCGGAGGCGGTGCTGCCGGCTCCGGTTCGGGTTCCACGGGCGGTGCAGCGGCGTCCAGCGCCGGCACGATCAGGCCGAGCTCGTCGACCACGGTGCGCAACGGCTGCCATTGCGGCAGGCCGTCGCGCCAGACCAGGGTGTCCAGGGAGATCTGGTTGTTGCGGAACAACTCGACCAACTGTTCCGCCGGCAGCGGGCCTTGCTGCCGGTTGCCTTCTGCATGGAACCACTCGCTCACGGGGACGCTCCTGAATGCGCTATGCCCCCAAGTGTACGGTCAGTGCAGGGGTTCTGGCTCGTCCATGAACATCTGCGTCTCCATCCAGGCATACGCCGCCTCGGAGCCGGGCTGGTTGAACAGTACCATCAGCACGACCCACTTCAGGTCGTCCAGGTCCAGTTCGTCCTGGTCCAGGGCCATTGCCCGGTCCAGCACCAGCTCGCGCTGGTCGGCATCGAGGATGCCGTGCTGTTCCAGGTACAGCAGGAACCCGCGGCATTCCACGTCCAGCTTGTCCAGCTCGGGGCCGTGGTACACGCGCACGGGGCCATCGACCCGAGCCTGGGCCACGCTCGGCCGCTGCGCGGCCAGGGCATCGAGCCAGTCGAACGCCTTGTTGATCTCGGTTGGGCTGAAACCGGCCTGGATCAGGCCGTTCTGAAGCGAATCGCGGTCACGGATCAGGTCCGCATCTTCGCTGAAATAGTGTTCAAACAGGTACAGCAGTACATCCAGGATGCTCTCTTTCATTGCCCCTCGGCCTGCGTCGCGCGACGCTGTGGAGGTGAAGAAACTAGGGAGTTCGACAGTAGCGGCCGTGTACGCACACCACGATTCCCGCCAGTTCCATGGCCAGCAGCATGGAGGACACCTGGGGCGCCGTCAATCCACAGCGTGTGATCAGTGAATCCATACTGCTTGGGTTGTGCTCCAGCGCCCGCCACAAGCACTGGTAGTCAGGGTCGTCGGCCCAGTGCGCCGGCAGGCGTGCAGGCGGTGCCTGTTCAGTGGGGGTGGCCAGCCGTGATTGCAAGCCCGGCAGCTGCTGGCGGAGGGCGGGGGCCAGCAGTTCGAGGACCTCCTCCGGGCGCTCGACCAGTGCGGCACCCTCGCGGATCAGCCTGTGGCAGCCCGCAGCGCGCGGATTGAGCACCGAGCCGGGCAGGGCGCAGACCTCGCGGCCGGCCTCGGCGGCCAGGCGTGCGGTGATCAGGGCACCCGAGCGTTGGGCGGCCTCGACCACCACCGTGGCCAGGGCCAGCCCGGCTACCAGCCGGTTGCGGGCAGGAAAGTGGCCGGGGCGTGCGGGCGTGCCGGGCAGGTACTCGCTGAGCACCACGCCTTCGGCGGCGATGCGCGCCTGCAGCCGGGCGTGGCTGTCCGGATAGGCGCGGTCCGGTCCGGTGCCGATCACCGCCACGGTGCAGCCCCCCGCGTCCAGCGTGGCCTGGTGGGCGGCGGCATCGATGCCCGCCGCCAGGCCGCTGGTCACCGCCAGCCCGGCGTCGACGAAGCAGCCGGCAAACCGGGCTGCCAGCGCGCGTCCGCCCGGCGTTGGCGAGCGGCTGCCGACCAGCGCAACCGATGGGCGCCAGGCCCGGCCGGGGTCGCCGGCGATGAACAGCGCAAGGGGGGGATTGGGGACATCCAGCAGGGGCGGGGGGAAGGCCGGATCGGTGAAGGCCAGCAGGTGCTGGTTGTCGTCTTCCAGCCAGCGCCGTGCCACGGCCAAGGCCCGGGCGTCGGGGCGGTCCAGTGCGGCGCACTGCTCTGGCGTGCAACCGTGCGCGCGCCAGTTCGCGGCACCCTGCGCGATCGCGATTTCCGCCCTGCCTGCGGCCTGCAGCAGGGCCCGCCGTGGTGCCAGCGCGCCGCCTGCCATCAACAGGCGCAGCAGCGCCTCGTCAGCTTGGTTGGTCATCCTCCCACTATCGAGCGCATGCAACAAAGGCGCCCTAGGGCGCCTTCGCATGTGGCTGTCAGACTTTGCCGGAGACCGCCCCTGTAGAGTCGACTGTCAGTCGACTACCGCGCGCAGCGCGGGCGCTTTCGGGGGGCGGTGAAGAGCAGTCGACTAACAGTCGACTCTACCGCGCATCCGGGTGCAGTGCGTTGTATCCCACGCGCACCGGCTTCACGCCCTGCATCACCAGTGCGTAGCTGACGTTGTCGAAGGTACGGAACACCATGGCGTGTGCGGCGTATTCGTCCGGCAGCGAGACGCGGCCGGCGCCGGTGCTGAGCGAATCATCCATGCGCGAGGAGTTCGGGTACTTCATGCGGTGCGCCACGTGGCGGCCCGGGCGCCACAGCGAGAACACGGTGCCGTTGTCCACGCCCTGCGCGCGGCCTGCGGAGATCGCGATCACGTCGCGCGGCCCACCAGCGGTGAACATGTCGGCAACGGCCAGCACGCGCACGTCGACGCCCTCGACACCGGCGGTCGGGACATGGGGGATGAACTGCAGGTCGTAGGGCCTGGCCTCGACCGGGACCAGGCGGTCGCCCGCACGTACCTCGCGGCCGCCCTCGTTCTTGTCCAGCACCAGGGTGGACGCCTCCACCTTGCCGCCGGCGACATGGGTGATGGTGCCGGTGGCGACCTGGGCCAGCTCATAGCCGAGCACGCCGCGGCGGTGGTTGGGGGCGTTGTAGGCCCGCCACAGGTTGCCGCTGCCCGGGGTGACGTCGCCGTTGGCGGTCAGGTCCTCGGTCGGCTTGGGCTGGGCATAGCGCACGGTCGGGCGGACCACGGCCCAGCGCTGGCCCAGCTGGGCGTCGGCCAGGCGTACGTACACCGCGCTGCCGCTGGTGACGCGCAGGCGTTCTTCCTCCAGGCCGGCCACGTAGGGCAGTTGCTCGATGCTGTCGACCACGCTCAGCTGCTTCAGGAACGGCTCGACCTGGGCCAGCGGAATGGCATCGATCGGGGCTTCCTGGCGCGGGCCGGGCTTGGCAGCGACGGTCACCCGGTCCAGATAGGCCAGGCTGAGCACGTCACCGGGATAGATCAGGTGCGGATTGGCGATCTGCGGATTGGCCTGCCAGATCTCCGGCCACAGCCACGGCTTCTGCAGGAAACGTGCGGCGATATCCCACAACGTATCCCCTTTTCGGACCACATAGGTGTCCGGGTGCCCGCCATTCACTTCCACGGCGGTAGCATAGGCAGCCACGGTCAGCATCGCCGCGGCGACGACCGTACGAAAACGAAGCAACATAGGTGTGAAGCCCTGATTCCCCAACAGGTCCGCGCACTATAGTCCAGAAACCGGGGCGCAAGGCAAGCGTTGGAGCTAGAATCTGCGACGTATGCCGGCGTGCCGGCCCCCTATCCGGAAACAGCCATGGCCCTTCTCCCCATTCTCGAGTTCCCCGATCCGCGCCTGCGTACCAAGGCTGCGTTGATCGAAGCCGCCGAAGTCACCACGCCGGCCTTCCAGGAACTGATCGACAACATGTTCCAGACCATGTACGACGCCCCGGGCATCGGCCTGGCCGCCACCCAGGTGGACGTGCACAAGCGCTTCATGGTCATCGACGTCAGCGAAGAAAAGAATGAACCGCATGTGTTCATCAACCCGGAGATCGTCGCCAAGGACGGGGGCCGGGTGTACCAGGAAGGCTGCCTGTCGGTTCCGGGCATCTTCGCTGACGTCACCCGTGCCGATACCATCACCGTGAAATACCTGGACCGCAACGGCCAGGAACAGCAGATGGAAGCCGGCGAAGTGCTGGCCACCTGCATCCAGCATGAGATGGATCACCTGGACGGCAAGCTGTTCATCGACTATCTGTCGCCGCTCAAGCGCGAGATGGTGCGCAAGAAGCTGGCCAAGCAGCGCAAGCACGTGGCGTGATCGCCAATCCGGGCCACCCTTCGGGTGGCCCGCGCCTGCGCGGCACGCGCGGGCTGTACGGCGCCGGCCGACGGCGCCGTTTTCTTTCCTGCACGAATCCATCCTGCAAGTGGGGTAGCCATGAGGATTGTCTTTGCCGGTACGCCGGAATTCGCGGTGTCATCGCTGCGCGCGGCTGCGCGCCATCATGAGGTCGTGGCCGTCTACACCCAGCCTGATCGTCCGGCCGGCCGTGGCCGTGGCCTGGCGCCGTCGCCGGTCAAGCTGGAAGCCGTGGCCCGTGGCATTCCGGTCTACCAGCCGGAGTCGCTGAAGGACGCGGCCGCCCAGCAGCAGCTGCGCGACCTGCAGCCGGATCTGATGGTGGTAGTGGCCTATGGCCTGATCCTGCCCAAGGCGGTGCTGGCCATTCCGACCCACGGCTGCTGGAACGTGCATGCCTCGCTGCTGCCGCGCTGGCGCGGTGCCGCGCCGATCCAGCGCGCGATCCAGGCCGGCGACGCCAAGACCGGCGTCTGCCTGATGCAGATGGAGGCCGGCCTGGACACCGGCCCGGTGCTGCTGCACCAGGAACTGCCGATCGCGGCCACCGATACCGGTGGCCAGCTGCATGACAAGCTGGCCGAGCTGGGCGCACAGGTGCTGTCCGATGGCCTGGGCCTGCTGCGTGCCGGCATCAAGCCGATCGCGCGGCCGCAGCCGGAGCAGGGCGTGACCTACGCGCACAAGCTGGACAAGGCCGAAGCGAAGCTGGATTGGGCGCAGGACGCCGGCGCGCTGGCGCGTACCGTGCGCGCGTTCAATCCGTGGCCGATCGCCGAGGCGACGCTGGCCGGTGAACGCGTGCGCATCCATGGTGCGGTGGCGCTGGAGGCGGACCACGGCCAAGCACCGGGCACCGTACTGGCCGCCAGCCGCGATGGCATCGACATCGCCTGTGGCCAGGGCGCGCTGCGCCTGCGAGTGCTGCAGCGGGAAGGTGGCAAGGCGATTACTGCGGCCGACTACCTCAACGCCCGCCGCGATCTGCGCGTGGGGGCATAAGCGGTGTCGAAGCAGAACGATTTCTCCGTCGCCAAGGCGGCGCCGGGCGCGGCCACGCGCATGCTGGCCGCACGTGTGCTGGCACAGGTGTTCACCCGTGGCCGTTCGCTGAAGGCCGAGTTGGCCTGGGCGCTGCCGAAGCTGGCCGACAGCCGCGACCGCGCGCTGCTGGAAGCCCTGTGTTTTGCCGTCCTGCGTCGTCGCAGCACCTATGACGCGGCGCTGCAGTCGTGGATGCAGAAGCCGCTGTCGGCGCGTGATGCCGACCTGCGCACGCTGCTGATGGTCGGGTTCGCCCAACTGGACGTGCTGGCGTTGCCGGCGCACGCGGCGTTGTCGGCCACGGTCGATGCCGCGCGTGCCCTGGGTCGTGAGCGCCAGGCGGGCCTGGTCAATGCGATCCTGCGCCGCGCGCAGCGCGAAGGTTTCCCGGAACAGCCCGCGCGCGATGCCTTCCCGGCGTGGCTGGCCGATGCCGTCGAGCGCGACTGGCCGGCCCAGGCCGAGGCGATCTTTGCCGCCAGCCTGCAGCCGGCGCCGTTGTGGTTGCGCGCCAACCGCCAGCAGGGCGGCCGCGACAAGGCACTGGCGACGCTGGCCGAAGCTGGCATTACCGCGCAAGCCAGTCCGCTCAGCGCCGACGCGTTGCGCCTGGCCTCGCCGGTTGCCGTGAATCAGCTGCCCGGCTTCGCCGAAGGCGCCATCTCGGTGCAGGACCTGTCGGCGCAGTGTGCGGCCGACGCGCTGGCCCCGGCGGCCGGTGCCCGCGTTCTGGACGCCTGTGCGGCCCCCGGTGGCAAGTCGGCGCACCTGCTGGAGCGCGACCCCGGCCTGCGCCTGCTGGCGCTGGATATCGACGTGCGCCGCCTGGCCCGTGCACGTGACACCTACGTTCGCACTGGCGTGGGCGAGCATGCGCAGACCCTGGCCGCCGATGCCAGTGATCCGGGTGCCTGGTGGGATGGCGTGCCGTTCGACGCGATCCTGCTCGATGCCCCGTGCTCGGCCACCGGCGTGATCCGGCGGCAGCCGGATGTGATGTTCCACCGACGTGCCGAGGATATCGATGCGCTGGTCGGTGTGCAGGCCCGCCTGCTGGAGGCCTGCTGGTCGATGCTGCGTCCGGGCGGCGTGCTGCTGTATGCCACCTGCTCGATCCTGCGTGCGGAGAACATCGACCAGGTGCGGGCGTTCCTGAAATGGCACCCGGACGCGGTGGCAGAGCCGCTGGATGACCGATTCGGCCTGGACTGCGAGGGAATCGCGCGCCAGCGACTGCCGGGTGACAGCGATGCTGACGGATTCTTTTACGCGCGTCTGCTAAAAACAGCCTGACCCCCGCTGACGTTCCGAGTCCCATGCTGAATTCCCGCGCGTCGCGCGAGACGTGGTTGTTCGTGGCGATGGCCCTGCTGCTGCTGGGGGCCGGGCTGGGCCTTCGTGATCCGTGGCCATCGGACGAGCCGCGCTTTGCGCTGGTGGCCAAGCAGATGGTCGACAGCGGCCACTGGCTGTTCCCGCACCGCGGTACCGAGTTGTATTCGGACAAGCCGCCGATGCTGATGTGGTGGCAGGCTACGCTGTACGGCCTGGTCGGGCAGTGGCGCGTGGCCTTCCTGCTGCCGTCGCTGCTGGCGGCACTGGGTACGCTGTGGTGCGTGGTCGACCTCGGGCGGCGGCTGTGGACACGGCGGGTGGGGCTTTACGCCGGCTGGGCGCTGCTGTTCGCGCTGCAGTTCACCTTCCAGGCGAAGAAGGCGCAGATCGATCCACTGCTGCTGCTGTTCATCACCCTGGCCAACTACGGCCTGCTGCGCCACCTGTTGCTGGGACCAGGCTGGCGCTGGTGGTGGCTGGGCTGGTTCTTCGCTGGCATCGGCGTGATCACCAAGGGCGTGGGCATGCTGGCGCTGCTGATGATCGTGCCGGCGGTGACCGCTGCGGTACTGCAATGGCCACGGGTGGCACTGCACGCGCGCGATGGCCGCTTCTGGCTGGCGCCGCTGGCCTTCCTGCTGGCGGTGTCGTTGTGGCTGGCGCCGATGCTGCTGGCCGGTTTTGCCACCGGTTCGGACGAATACCGCGCGTACATGGACGACATCCTGTTCCAGCAGACGGCGCGTCGCTATACGCACTCGTGGGACCACCACCAGCCCTGGTGGTACTTCCTGGCGATCATGCCGTCGATGTGGATTCCCGCGTTCCTGCTGCTGCCGTGGGCGCTTCCGGCTTGGTTGCGGCGGCTGCGCCGGCGCGATCCGCGCTATCTGCTGCCGCTGTCCTGGTGGTTGATGGTGGTGCTGTTCTTCTCGATCCCCGACGGCAAGCGCGATGTCTACATCCTGCCGGCACTGCCGATGTTCTGCCTGGCGCTGGCGCCGTTGCTGCCGGGGCTGCTGAAGCGGCGCGATGTGCAGGCCGTGGTGGGAGTGTTCACCGGCCTGCTGTCACTGGGCCTGGTCCTGGCTGGCGCGATGGCGGTGCTGGGCGACCCGGCCTTCGAGCTGCGCCTGACCCACAGCCGCGGACTGGCGCCCGGCGCCGTCGACGCGCTGGCCTGGACGATCCTGGCGATGGGCGTGTGGGGCGCATTGAGCCTGCTGGCCTGCGGTCGTCGCCGGCATCTGGCGCTGGTGTCGACCCTGGCGATGGTCTGGGTGCTGTACAGCCTGGTCGGCTACCCGCTGCTGAACGATTCCAGTTCCGCCCGCGGCCTGATGCGCACGGTTGGTACACGGCTGGGCCCGGATGCCGAGCTTGGGCTGGTGGCCTGGAAGGAGCAGCATCTGCTGCTGGCCGACCGCCCCGCAGCGACCTTCGGTTTCGAGTCGGACTGGGACGAGCAGCTGATTGCGGCCACGCGCTGGCAGCGGCTTGCGCCCGAACGCCGTTGGTTGCTGGTCCACGAGTACGCAATGCTGTCGTGCGTCGACCGCAGCCGCTCTGAACTGGCCGGCGTAGCCAACCGGCGGCGCTGGTGGCTGGTGCCGGCGGCGGCGGTAAAGGTGCCCTGCGTGGTCACCGCAGCGGAGCGGGAACGTGAACGGCGTCTGCAGGAACATGACTAGTCTCCCCCTTCCTGCTTGTCCAGTCTGTCCAAGCGGGGCCAAAGGCAGTAAAACAGCAGGCCGGGATGGCCTGCACCGCCCCTTCCCGTTCTTTCCAGCCGATTGCAGCGATACTTCCCGACGTGCCAGCTTCACCGGACAACCTGAACCTCATGGCCGGCGATCCGCTGGGCGTTCCCGCCGGCGGACGTCAGCGGGTGGCGCATGGGCTGGCCCAACTGGGCCTGTTCTGCCTGCCGGCACTGGTGCTGACCTTGCCCATCAACCTGTTGCCGTATGGCCTGCTGCTACTGCTGAGCACGCTGCTGGCGCCGGAGCTGCTGTGGCGCGCGCGCGGGATGGCCGGCCAGCCGGTGAAATTGCTGGCCTGGCTGATGCTGGCGGTGCTGGCGCTCGGCCTAATGTCGGTAGTGTTGTTCGAGCAGGGCCTGCGTGACGTCGACAACCGGTCGCGGTTCGTGGTGATCCCGTGGATCGCGCTGTGGGTCTGCGCGCTGCGTCCCGACGTGCGGTGGCTCTGGTACGGATCATTGACCGGCCTGCTCGCCGCCTTCGCGATGTCACTGTGGCAGGTGCTGGGTGGCGCCCCGCGCGCACAGTTGTTCACCAACGCCATCGTGCTGGCCGACATCGTGATGGTTTTGATGGTGCTGCTGGTGTTCTGTCGCCCGTCGCGGCGCTGGTCGCTGGTGATCCTCGGCATGGCGGCCGGCTGCGGCACCATCGTGCTGACCGGCAGCCGCGGTGTGTTCGCCGCCTTGCTGGCGCTGCTGGTGGTGCTGACGTTGAGCCTGCGCTGGCGCACCGGCGCGGCGCGCCTGTCGGTGCTCGCAGGCATGCTGGCGATCGGTGCGACCCTGCTGCTGTCGGTACCGGAACTGCGCCACCAGGTCCGCCTGAGCGAGCTGCACAGTGACGTGCAGCGGATGGAGTTGGGCGACAGTGATTCTTCCGCCGGTGCCCGCGTGGAACGCCTGCAGGTGGCCTGGGAGACCTTCCTCGACCACCCGCTGGTGGGTGTTGGCATCGGTCATTTCGACAGCGCGATGCTGCGCGTGCCGGTCTGCCGTGAGAACCCGGAAGAGTTGCGTTGCCACCTGGGGCATGCGCACAACGATGTTGCCGAATGGGCAGCGACCCAGGGCGTACCGGGCCTGCTGCTGTTGCTGGCGGTGTATGGCATCCCGCTCTGGTTGTTCGTGCGCCTGCATCGCCGCAGCGGACGGTCGACCTTCCGGGGGCCGGCCGCAGCCGGCATCATGCTGGTGATCACCTACGCACTGTGCGGCCTGACCCAGTCGATGTTCGCGCACCAGATGACAGCCAGTTTCTACGTGACCCTGGTCGGCCTGCTGACCGGCCTGTCGATCGTCGAGGGCGCGCGCCACCGGGCAATCACCGGGGCGTGATCCAGCGGCGCCCCGGACAGGGCCGGGCGATCAGGGGTTCGGCGGGTCAGCCACGGCCTGGCCGTTGCCCAGCATCCACAGCATGATGGTTTTCTGGCGCACGTAGTTGGCGCGTACGTAGGCATAGACCAGTCCATGCCAGCCGTCGCGGAAGCCGCCACGGAACAGGAAGCCGCGCCAGAACCGCCAGGCCGGCGCCAGCACCAGCTTGCCCAGCGTGGCCCGCTTGCCGCGTGCGAACTCGTGCTCGGCCATCATCCGCGCGTATTTCTCGGTCTTGGCCAGCTGCTGCTGCAATGAGCGGTAGGGATAGTGGACCAGGTCGCCGCGCAGGGTACCGACGCTGCCGTCGACGCTGGCAGCCTCGTGGATCTCTCGCTTGCCGCGCCAGCCGCCCTGGCGGCGGTCGAACAGGCGCAACACTCGGTCCGGGTAGGCGTTGCCATGGCGCAGGAACCTGCCGAAATACTCCGACAGGCGGGCGAAACGGTAGCCGGCATGGCCGCTGAAGCCACTGTCGCGGGCCTGTTCGATGGCCGCGCGCAGTTCCGGACTGATCCGTTCGTCGGCATCCAGGCACAGTACCCAGTCGTGGCGGGCCTGCTCGACGCAGAATGCCTTCTGGCTGCGGAAACCGTCGAACCGGCGCTGCAGAACACGGGCGCCGGCAGCTTCGGCGATGGCGACGGTGGCATCGGTGGAGTACGAGTCCACCACCACGATCTCATCGCAGAACGCCAGCGAGGCCAGGCAGTCGCCGATGCGCCCGGCCTCGTTGAACGCGATAATGCACGCCGAGATGCGAGGCCGTTCGATGGGAGCGGTCGTGGAGGACATGATGGCCGGGTACCTGTTGTTTGCGACGGAGCGCTATGCGCTGCCTATTCTCGCCCCGTTGGCGCAGGCCTTGCACGCATCCGGGCAGGAGGTGGCGGCCTGGTTCGAGGACGGCGCGGCCGGCAGCAGCCTGCCGGGGGTGCCCAACGTGGGCCTGAAGCAGGCCCTGGCCCTGCGTCCGCGGGCGGTGTTCAGCGCGGCCAACTGGGTGCCGACGTTCCTTTCGGGCGCCAAGGTGCAGCTGTTCCATGGCTTCAACGTGGAGAAGCGGGACAGCGCGCGCGGCCACTTCCGGGTGCGCGGCATGTTCGACCTGTACTGCACGCAGGGGCCGGCCACCACCGCGCCGTTTCGTGAGATCGCGGCCCTGCAGGGCCACTTCGCGGTGGCCGAGACGGGCTGGCCGAAGCTGGATCCGCTGTTCCGCGACGATGGTGGCGAGAGCGCCGCGCTGCGCGCCGCCGCTGGAGGACGCCCGGTGATCCTGTTCGGTTCGACCTTCACCGAGCGCCTGAGCGCAGCGCCGCACCTGCACCCGCAGATCGCCGCCGATATCGCCGCCGGTGACCATTACTGGCTTCTCACCCTGCACCCGAAGTGCCCGCAGGACCTGTTCGAACGCTACCGCGCGCTGGCCGGTGCCAATGCCCGCTTCATCGAGCCTGAGCAGGTGATGGCCGCGCAGCGCGCCGCCGACGTGCTGGTGTCGGATACCTCGTCGATCGTTTCGGAGTTCATCGTGCAGCACAAGCCGGTGGTGACCTTCCGCAACCGCGTGCCCAAGCCACACATGATCGACTTCAATGATCCTGCGCAGCTGCAGGCGATGCTGACGCGTGCGCTGCACCCGGACGCGGCGCTGCAGGCGGAGATCGTGCGCTATGCCGACGCCATCCACCCGTACCGCGATGGCTTGTCCAGTGAGCGCGTGATCACGGCGACCGAGGATTTCCTGTCTGGTGAAATGGGCGCGCTGCGGCGCAAGCCGTTCGGCAGCTGGATGCGTGATCTGCAGATCCGCAGGGACCTGGGCTATTGGGGCCCGTCGCAGCGGTAAGCCGAGCATTGGCTCGGCTCTAGAGTAGATCCATGCCATGCGTGGATGCGCGCCCCCGCTCGCGGTAGTGCCGGCCGCTGGCCGGCAAGCTCGGGGATGTCTGCGGTTGCCGGCCAGCGGCCGGCACTACCTACCAGCGCAGCTTGCGCCGCGCCAGCGCCGCAGCCAGCTGATCCATCACCTGCTGCGCCTGTGCCTGCGGCAGATGGTGCAGGGTCAATGCCACATCGCCATGCGCGCCGGCAGTATCCAGCTGCAGGCTGCTGGTGCCCAACAGCTTGTCCAGCGGCGAGCGCAGCAGGCGCAGGCCCTGCACCTTGTCCAGTTCGGCCCAGCGCCACCAGCGCTTCCACCAACCGCCACGCACTGCCACGTAGTGCTCGTCCAGGTGCCAGGCCATGCGTGCCATCTGCCGATGAGCGACCAGCAGCGCCACCGGCAGCCACGCCAGCACCAGCAGGCCCCATGGCCCCCAGCGCCAGTACGCGGCTGCGGCCAACAGGGGTACCAGCAGCAGCGTTCCCAGACACAGCCGCCACCAGCCACGCTGCGGAATGGAGTGCCATTGCGTCGGCGGCCACTGCAGCTGAGGCAACAGGTGCTGCACCAGCTGCTCGCAGCGCGTCGCCTGGGCCAGTGGTGCCAGCTCGCGCAGGGCGCGGTCCTCATCGCGCGCAGGGCCACCGGCAGCGCTGTCGATGCGCAGCTGGCGCAGGCCGAACCACCGATGCAGGGTGGTTTCGCGCAGCGTCCAGGCCTGGATGCGGCGACGCGCGACACTGCTGCGGGTGCGGCTGAGCAGGCCGGCCGAGACGGTCAGGCGGCGATCCTGCTCGCTGAGGGTGAAGCCGTGATAGCGCAGCAGGGTCAGCACCACCGACAGCGCACGCAGTGCCAGCCAGCCCAGCAGCAGTGCGGCGGCCAGCAGCAGGAAAGCGCCTGCCACGCCGGGGTGCAGGTGGCTGGCGTAACCGAAAGCCTCGCGGCCACCACGTTGGATGGCTTCGTCCATCACCGGCCGCGGCACGGTCTGGAACAGCACGCCGAAGGCGGCAACCGCCAGTGCCCAGCCCCGATTGGAGAGCAGGCCCATGCGCATCACGTCCCAGCTGGACAGGCGCAGCAGGACGTGTTCGGTGTCGGCCACGGTGACCGCAGGCGCGGGGACAGCGTCGGCGGCCTGCGGTGCCTGCCCGCGCTGGCGCACGAGACGTTCCAGCGCCAGCGCCTGGTCCAGCTTCAGCACTCGCATTTCCGCTTCCGGGCGCACGCCGCCGGCCGACTCCAGGCGCAGCTCGGCCACGCCGAACAGCCGGTGCAGCGGATTCTGCCGCACTTCCACGTTGTGGATGCGGGCGAACGGAATCTCGCGCCGGTTGCGCGCAAGCAGACCGCTGCGCACGGTGATCGCATCGCTGCCGATGCGGTAACGGTAGCTGAGGTACTGCAGCACCGAGACCAGGACCAGCGCGGCGATCGCCGACAGTGGGATCAACTGCGCCCACATCGGATCGCGGTCGCCGCGCTGACCGAATACCAGCAGTGCGACCAGCGGCAGGAAGTAGTGGCGCAGCTGCATCAGCAGCACGAACAGCCATGACCACGGGTGCAGGCGGTGGTCCTCGCCACCGGCGCGCAGTGCTGCAGGCAGAGGCGGTGGCAGGCTCACAGGGCGTCAGCGTCCTGGTCGAGCTTGTGCGAAAGGGTGTCGCGCAGGCGCTCGGCGTCGGTTTCATCCAGGCCGCTCACGGTCACCGCGCTCATGCGGGTGCCGGCGGTATGCACGATCAGCGTGGCAAGTCCTGCACGGCGTTCCAGCGGGCCCCTGCGCAGGTCCAGGTGTTGTACGCGCGAAATGGGAATACGGGTTTCCAGCTGCCACATCAGGTCTCGCCGCAGGCCCAGACCCTGTGCGTCCAGCCGCCAACGGGTGCGGACCAGGCGGCGGTGGCTGAGCCATGCGCCACATGCAGCCCCTGCCAGCAGCCCGAGGGCGGCGACCCACGCGCCGCCGGGTAGATCGAAGAACCACCATGCGGCCGCCAGCGGCAGGCCTGGCACAAACAGGCCGCCGAAAGCGCCTTCCAATGCCGCCAGCCGCGCGGCGCGGCGCGGCAGCGACTGCCACGCGTCGGCGGGCGGAGCGGTCAGGGAGATGTCGGTCACGCGGGCTCCGTCAGGTGGCAGGGCGAGCGGTGGCGGCGGTAGCCGCACCGCGCAGACGGTAGCAGGTCGGCTGCGTTACTGGGCAGCCTGGATCAGCGCATCCACGTCAAGCAGATGTCCTGCGCGATCGGCCTTGGTGCGCAGGTAGTGCTCGTTCTCGGCGGTGATCTCGCCGGTGACAGGAATGCAGTCCAGTACCTCGATGCCGGCATTGCGCAGGCGCTGTGCCTTGGTCGGGTTGTTGCTGAGCAGCGCCACGCGCGAAATGCCAAGGCCGTGCAGCATGGCCACCGCACTGCCGTAGCGGCGCTCGTCGGCGCCGAAGCCGAGCTGCGCATCGGCGTCGATGGTGTCCAGGCCGTCGTGCTGGTAGCCGTAGGCACGCATCTTGGCTGCGATGCCGGTGCCACGGCCTTCCTGGTCCAGGTACAGCAACACGCCGCCGCCCAGCTCCTTCAGTTTGCGCAGGCCGCGCCGCAGCTGGTCACCACAGTCGCACTTGAGCGAACCGAACAGGTCGCCGGTCAGGCATGAGGAGTGCACGCGCACCGGCACCACCGCCGACAGGTCCGGTTCGCCGACGATGATCGCGACCTGGTCGCGCTGGGCCACGCCGCCGCGGAACACCGCGAAGGTGGTCATGCCGACGTCGCGCAGCGGCACCGGCGAACGCGCCACCAGTTCGTAGTCGTGGGCCGCATGTGCTGCGCCTTCGGCCAGGTCGCACAGGGCCACCTCGGCGGCACCCTCGAAGGTGCGGTCATCAACGTCCAGGCGTACCGCCACCATCGCCGGCAGCAACAGGCCCAGGCGGGCCAGCTCCACCGCGCCGGCATCGAAGGCATCGCCCGCCGTCCAGCCGTCGGGCATCGGGCCCGGCTCGCGCAGGTAGCCCAGCGAGGGGAGGGCATCGAAGGCAACGCCGGCCAGCGGCAGGCGTGCGCCTTGCGGGGCCTCCACGCCGAGCACGCGGGCGCGGGTGGCGGTCAGGAACAGGTAATGCCGCTCGCGGGCGGCATTGGCGAAGGCAGCGAAGCTGCTGGCCGTGGCGCTGTCCAGCGCGATCACCGCCAGGCGCTGGCCGTGGCCATCGTGGAGCAGCACCGGGCGACCGGCGCGCAGTTCGGCCACCGCGCGCTCACAGCGGATCGCGGCCGGATCGCCGAACAGGGAAGAAGCAGCAGGCATGGCAGGACCGGGGGAGGCGGACATCGCAGTCTCTATGGGGGCGACGGCGTCGTATTCAACGTGGTGCGGCCAGTGGTCGCAGGCGGCCGTCAGTGGGGGTGTTCCTCAGTTGCGTACGGGTCTTCCTCGCCGCTGCCCGGCGGCCGCAACGTATAGCGCTTGTAGGTCCACTGGTACTGCGCCGGGTCGCGGCGGGCGATGCGCTCGATGCCGGCGTTGAGCGCGGTGGCGGCCACCTGCGGGTCCGGGTCGGCCACGGCCGGGTCGGTCGGTTCGATGTGCAGGGCGAATTGCATGCCCGGCCCGATGCGCTCGCACCAGCCGTACAGCACGGTGGCGCCGGTGCGCTCGGCCAGTCGGTTGACCAGGGTCATGGTCAGCGCCTGCACGCCGAAGAACGGCACGAACACGCCGTCGCCGGCTTTGGGCTGCTGGTCGGGCAGGATGCCGGTGGCACCGCCGTCCTTGAGCACCTTGAACAGCTGGCGCACGGCCGGACCCTCGGCGCGCACCTGCTGCACGTTCTGGCCGCCGCGCACCAGCTGCAGGAAGGCATCGCTGGCCTCGTCCTCCGGCGGCTTGTAGACGATGGCGATCTGCCCGCGCGAGGCCAGCCACTGGTTCAGCAGCTCCCAGTTGCCGAAGTGCGGCGCGGCCACGATCACGCCCTTGCCGCTGGCCAGGGCTGCGTCATACAGGGCCTCGCCGTGGCGCTGCTTCAGATGCAGGCGCAGGTTGTCGGCCGGCCTCTGGCTCCACAGCCGCAGGGTCTCGATGGCCTGCAGCGCGGTCGAGCGCAGCAGATCGCGATGCAGGCGGTCCCGCGCGGCACTGTCCAGGTCGGGGTAGGCCAGTTCGAGGTTGCGCCGGGTGACACGGCTCTCACGGGCATTGAGACGGATCCAGGCCCACGCCAGGGTGCGCGCGAACGCCCGCAGCAGCGGCCAGGGCAGGCGGGCGAACAGGGTGGTGGCGCGGTGGACCAGCCGGGCTTTGCGTTGCGGATTCATTGGCGCCAGTTTAGCCAAGGGCGCTGCTATCGTGGCCGGCCCTGTTCATTGGAAGCCCAGATGCTCGTCCTGATCCAGCGTGTCAGCCAGGCTGCTGTCCATGTAGATGATGAAACCGTGGGCCAGATCGGACCAGGCCTGCTGGCGCTGGTGGGCATGGAGCCGGGCGATACCGAGGCCCAGCTGCGACGGATGGCCGAGCGCCTGCTGGGCTACCGGGTGTTCGCCGACGAGGCCGGGAAAATGAACCGGTCGCTGCGTGACACCGGCGGCGGCCTGTTGCTGGTCAGCCAGTTCACCCTGGCCGCTGACACCCGTTCGGGCATGCGGCCGAGCTTCACCAGCGCCGCAGCGCCGGAGGAGGCTGAACGCGGGTTCAATCAATTTGTCGAGATCTGCCGTGAAAATCACGCGCCAGGGGTGGAAACAGGCCGGTTTGGTGCCCATATGGTCGTTAGCCTGGTCAATGACGGTCCTGTGACCTTCCTTCTCCGGCCCTGAGCCTGCGGGACCACCGCCCGGCAGGCGGGGCCCCGGGCTGGTATAATGCTACGTTCCCTATTTCCTACCCAGCCGGTGGCGCGAGCACTACATGGCCAACGAACGTCCTGCCCAATCCGAAATCAAGCAACTGATCAGCAAGGGCCTGGAACAGGGCTACCTGACCTACGCCGAAGTCAATGACCATCTGCCGGACGACATGGTCGACCCGGAACAGATCGAAGACATCATCGGCATGATCAACGGCATGGGCATCGATGTCCATGAAGTTGCGCCGGATGTGGAAACCCTGCTTCTCAACGACGGCAACACCGGCAACCGCGAAGTCGATGACACCGCGGCCGAAGAAGCTGCCGCCGCGCTGAGCGCGCTCGACACCGAAGGTGGCCGTACCACCGACCCGGTGCGCATGTACATGCGCGAAATGGGCACCGTCGAGCTGCTGACCCGCGAAGGCGAAATCGCCATTGCCAAGCGCATCGAGGAAGGCCTCTCCCAGGTCCAGGCCGCGCTCGGCCAGTTCCCGGTGTCGGTCGAGTCGCTGCTGAACGACTACGAAGCCCACAAGGAAGGCAAGAAGCGCCTGGCCGAAGTGATCGTCGGGTTCAATGATCTGGTCGACGAAGAGCCGGCGCCGCCGGCGGTCGCTGCCGATGACAGCAGCGATGCCGACGCCGAAGGCGACGAGGACGAGGACGATGATGTCGAGGGTGGCGAGGAAGAAGCCGCACCGACCGGTCCGGACCCGGAGGAAGTCGCCGCGCGCATGCAGGCGCTGAGCGATGCCTTCAATGCGTTCAAGAAGGCCGCGACCAAGGGCGACAAGAAGAACCTGCCGCGCCTGCGCGAAGAGATGTCGGCGGTGTTCGTCACCCTGAAGCTGCCGCTGCCGCTGACCGACGTGCTGACCAAGCAGCTGCGCGACACCATGGCCGACATCAAGTCGCATGAGCGCCGTGTGCTGAACCTGGCCACCGTCACCGCGCGCATGCCGCGCAAGGACTTCATCCGTTCCTGGGAAGGCAACCAGACCAACCTGGAATGGGTGGAAGACGCACTGAAGCGCAAGCAGAAGTGGTCGTCGGCCCTGCGCGAAGTGAAGGACCAGATCATTGCCGAACAGCAGGCGACGATCGACATCGAGAAGCTGACCCAGCTGGACCTGGAAGAGCTGAAGGAAATCAGCCGTGCCATGGCCTACGGTGAAGCCAAGGCGCGCAAGGCCAAGAAGGAAATGGTCGAGGCCAACCTGCGCCTGGTGATCTCGATTGCCAAGAAGTACACCAACCGCGGCCTGCAGTTCCTGGACCTGATCCAGGAAGGCAACATCGGCCTGATGAAGGCGGTGGACAAGTTCGAATACCGCCGCGGCTACAAGTTCTCGACCTACGCCACCTGGTGGATCCGCCAGGCGATCACCCGCTCGATCGCCGACCAGGCGCGCACCATCCGTATCCCGGTGCACATGATCGAGACGATCAACAAGTTGAACCGCATTTCCCGCCAGATGCTCCAGCAGTACGGCCGCGAGGCCACGCCGGAGGAGCTGGCCAAGGAAATGGACATGCCGGAAGACAAGATCCGCAAGGTGATGAAGATCGCCAAGGAGCCGATCTCGATGGAAACCCCGATCGGTGACGACGAGGATTCCCATCTGGGCGACTTCATCGAGGACACCAACGTGGAGTCCCCGATCGAGAACACCACCAACATCAACTTGTCTGAAACCGTGCGCGACGTGCTGGCCGGCCTCACCCCGAGGGAAGCCAAGGTGCTGCGCATGCGCTTCGGCATCGACATGAACACCGACCACACGCTGGAAGAGGTCGGCAAGCAGTTCGACGTGACCCGCGAGCGCATCCGCCAGATCGAAGCGAAGGCCCTGCGCAAGCTGCGTCACCCGAGCCGCTCGGAGCAGTTGCGCAGCTTCCTGGATATCGATTGATATCCGGCGATGGCTGATGTGTTGAGAGAAACCCCGCTTCGGCGGGGTTTTTCTTTGCCCACCACATCCCTGTAACGCCCAGCCTTGCTCGGCTGAGCCATATAATTACGTAACAAATAATGCAACAAAGATCCGCGTCGAAGCTGGCTCTTCGTGAATATGTCCATTATTTTCAAGCTCATAGATGCAAGATCGTGCTTGCAGTCCCGTTTTTTTGATGCTAATTACGTAACAGGCTTCGTATTACGTAATGCACATGCCACGCGCTCAACGCCTACAGGTATTGGATCTGATCGCTCAGCTGGCCCCCGGCCAGCCGCTACCAGCTGCGGCGCTGGCCGAGCGTCTGGGGGTGGACCGGATGGCGCTCAGCCGGCTGGTGGCCGCCAGTGGCCCGCAGGTGGTGCGCATGGGCAGAACGCGGGCAACCGCCTATGCGCTGCGGCGGCCCACCCGGGCAGGCAGCGAATGGCCGCTGTACCGGCTGCGCGAAGATGCGACGCTGGAGGAGCTGGGGCGGGTAATTGCGCTGGTAGGAGGCGGCTTCCATGTCGACGCCGGGCCTGACTGCCCGAACCTGCGACGCGCGCCCGAAGGTGACATTGCTGCCTTCTTTCCTGACTTACCGTGGTACCTGGATGACCTGCGACCGCAGGGATTTCTTGGTCGCAGCTTCGCCCATGGCCGTGGGCAGGCGCTCGGCCTGCCGAAGGACCTCAAGGGCTGGCAACCGGACGATGTGTTGATGGCCCTGGTAACCGCTGGCGGGACTGAAGCGGGCGATCTGCTGCTCGGTATCGCCGCCGTGGAGGCGGCGATGGAGACGTTGCAGGCGCCGATCGATCGGGTTGCGGCCGACGATCGTCTTGCACAGTATCGCGAGCGGGCGCGTGCTGCGCTGGACGGAGAGGACGTGGGCTCCTCGCCGGGTGGCGAGCAACCCAAGTTCACCGCCACCGTGGAGGTCCACGGCAGGCGCCGCTCGGTGCTGGTCAAGTTCGCGCAGCCCGATGAAGGCGCCGCCGCCCAGCGCTGGAGCGATCTGCTGGTCTGCGAACATCTGGCGCTTGAGGCCCTTCGCCAGTCCGGACAAGCCGCGGCGTCCAGTGAACTGCTGCAGTCGCCCACGCACACCTTCCTGGAAATCGAGCGCTTCGACCGCACGCCCGATCTGCTGGGGCGGCGAGGCCTGGTCTCGCTGCTGTCGCTATCGTCCGCGTTCACCGGCGAGGTCACCCCAGCGTGGCCGGTTGCAGGCGCCGAACTGCGTGATCAAGGCTGGCTGACGGCCGACACCGTGCAGGCGATGGGCCGACGCCACGCGTTCGGGCGGCTGATCGGCAACAGCGACATGCACCACGGCAACATCGCCTTCCACTTCGTTGATCGCGGCCCGCTGCCGTTGGCGCCGGTCTACGACATGCTGCCGATGTCGCTGGCGCCGTCAAAGCTGGGCGTGTTGCGCGCGGACGAGCCGCTGTCGCCGGTCGCACCGCTGGGCAGTGGTGATCTGCAACATCTGCGCTGGGCGGCACCGGTGGCTGAAGCATTCTGGCAGTGCGTGGCTGTTGACGGGCGGATCCAGTCGCCAGCAATGCGGTCATTGGCGGGGGCGAACGCCGAGCGGGTGCGGGAGATGGGCGCGCGGTTTGGGTGAGCCAGCTGTTGCGCAAGCCTGGGCGCGCGGCGTTGCGCAGCGATGGCTGAGGGTTTTTCAGTGTGTCTTGGCGCCGGCGGGTAGCCGGTTGAGCGCAGGCTCCACTACACTGTGGCGCTGCGCCGGGCCTATAGCTCAACGGTTAGAGCAGGGGACTCATAATCCCTTGGTTCCAGGTTCGAATCCTGGTGGGCCCACCAATTGAACGTCCAGCAAAGTCCAGTGACGACGCCCCGATGGCGTCTGGCGGGTGCGTCAGGGGCGCCAAGGGCAGCACCTTGCGGCGATGCCCTTTCATTGTGGTGCCCTCAGGATCGTGGCAGATTCTCGATAGGACCAACGCGACCGGGCGGGGGCGGCTGACAGTTGCCGAAGCACCCGCCACCACCAGGGAACCAGCCGCCGATCCCGCCACCACCGCCAGTGCTGCCACCACCACCACCGCCAGACGGGGGTGTCGAGGCGAAGCTGTCCTCGGTGCCGCCTGACTCTTCTGCCGACTTCCCGCACGGCTTGCTGACGGTGATCATGCTTGAGCCGGTCATCATCATGATTTTTGTTTTGTACATGACGTTGCCGACGAAGGACGTGTTGCGCCATGCATCCGCACCGAACGTCCTTTCAGCGGTCTCATCCAGCTTCTTCAGGAATGCCCGGTTGGGCGCATCTGCGGATGAGGCACCGGCTTGCTTGGCCGCCGCGATATCCTTCAGGTCGACCGATATCGAGAACGGGAGCATTGGAAGAACGGTGCAGGCCAGAGCAACACCGGTAACGGTGAAAGCAGCGGTGGCCAGGACGAATTTACTTGCAGGTTTCATTGCCATCCTTGCGAGTTGTCAACGGGGAACGGGCGGTAATCGGGAACGAACGGGACGCCGGTTCGTTCCTGGTAGAGCTGGTTGAACGTGGCATTCAGACGAAGCGCTTCGGCCTCCCCCTGCATCCGCTCTTCGATAGTGAGCGGTGCAGAGAACATGATTTCCCTGCCAAGCGCGGCGGAAGGGTCTGCGCGCATCTCCAGGACGCGCGAAACCGCGTATGCGTTGATGTTTCCCGCTCGACCGGTGGATGCGAAATGAGTCGCAAGCAGTTGCAGTGCAAAGTAGTTGCCGTCCACTGCGGACGACATCATCCGGTCCAAGGCGGTTCGATCGGGCAGCTTTCGCGAGTCCAGAATGGTGCGCGCAAGCTTGTCGCCGCCGTGGGCGGCTTGTTCCAGCAACGCATCGGGCGCGCTGGAATAGGAAGCCCACTGCGCGGTATTCGGATAGCCGTGTTCATCCAGCCAGCGTTGCTCCTCGCGGCTACGCCCATCAAATGGATCATCGTCCTTGGGTTCCATTCCATCGCGATTCTGCGGAACACCAGGAAACAGCATGCTCGTGCTGTTGGCAGGCCGTAACGCGGGTGACGCAGCCGAGGGTGTCGGCGCAGAAGGATCCTTGCGCTGCCCGCCCGCCTGTTCAACATTCGGTGCCGTTTGCGAGGACTGTGGCGTGGGGCGAAGGAGGAGAAGGGCCGCCACCGCTCCCGTGGCGAGTACGGCAACGACGAGTGCTGCAGCGAATTTCTGCGATGAACTTCTGTATTCCATGAGGGTGGTGCAGTTTCCTTGCGATTAACACTGGGTCGGGTAGGCGACGCAACAACGTTAGAGCTGCTCGCGCAACTGAAACGGAGTGCATGCAAGTTCCCAGAGATGGACTCGATTGTCTTGTGCACATCTGCATCGCCCGCAGAGAACGGAAAAGTGGTGCAGCCTCCCCCGGTCCGCCTTGGTTCGTATTCAGTCCTTGTTTACGTTCTGGTCCGTCGCGCGCTTCGGACCCGGTGCCGGGCGACCCGTTGCACATCACCGACTACTGGTCACGACCAGAGCTCCGGGAACCGCCACAGGCCTATTGGAGCGAGTGCCGCGCCTTTGTTGCGGCGCAGGGAATCCGCTTGCCGCTCTCTCCGGGCTGAGGCCTGCGCAGGCGGCGAAGGTGCAGCACTGTCGATCACCGCACTCTGTGCCGAATGACACATGCCCCGCCATTTCTGCTGGCGGGAAGATGGCGGCATCCCGAAGTGGAGTGATCTGATGCCTGGTACGCTCAGTCGTCGCGCCTTCCTGGCCAACGCTGCTGCCGTTCCGGCGGCCACGCTCATGCCCACCGGCGTTGCTGCGGTGGCGCAGCCAACCGTCACCACCGGGAGCCTGATCGACGCGGAACGCGGCGTGATCCGCTCGGCCATGGACGGCAGCGGCATCGGTGCCGCTGCCGTCTGCCTGGTCGAAGGCGGACAGGTGCGCTGGACTGAAGGCTTCGGTCACGTATCAGGCCAGGGCAGCGCGGCCGTAGACGCCAGCACGATGTTCAGCATCCAGTCCACCTCGAAGAATTTCGCGGCGGTGGCGGTGCTGTTGGCCGTGCAGGACGGCATCCTTGATCTGGACGCGCCCATTACCCGCTATCTGCCGTCGTTCATGGTGCGCAGCCGCTTCGAGCATGATCCACAGGAGCGCATCAGCCTGCGCCTGCTGCTTGCCAATCGCGCGGGATTCACGCACGAGGCGCCACTGGGCAACAACTACGAACCGGCGTCGCCGGGCTTTGATGCGCACGTCCGCAGCATCTCGCAGACATGGCTGCGCTTTCCAGTGGGTACGCGCTATCGCTACTCCAACCTGGGCTTCGACCTTGCCGGTCATGTCATTGAGCAGGTTGCGGGCATCAGCTATCCGGCCTGGCTGCAGCGCCGGATCTTCGAGCCGCTGGGAATGCACGACAGTACGGCCGATGCGTCGATCTACCTGGCAAGCAAGGGGCGGGCATTGGGAACCCAGGAAGGCCATGCGCAGGTACCGCCGGTGACGCCGCTGGTGGTGTCGGGAGGCGTCTGGACCAGTGCCGCCGACATGGCGAAGTATCTTGGCTTCCTGCTCGGTGGCGGTCGATCCGGTGCGCAGCAACTGCTCGAGCCTCACCTTTGGGACGAGATGCATGGTTTCGGCCTGGGCGGTGACTACGGGCTCGGTGTCATGCGCAGCGAACGCCTCTACGGCAGTACATCGGTGAGGCTGCTGCACCACCGCGGCGGGGGCTTCGGATTCGGGTGCGTGTTCACCTACTGCAGGCAGGCAAACGCTGGATTTGCCGCGATGTTCAATCGCGCGACGTCTGCGGGGTACGGCATTGGCGAGCGTCTGCTCGATCAGCTGTTGTCGGCGCGTTTCGGGCCTCGTCAGCCGCGTGTGCCCCTGTCTTCCCTGGCGCCGATCAGGTTGAACCAGGACCAGGTGCAGCGGATGGCGGGAAGCTGGATCGGGCGCAGCGGCAAGGCGAAGATCGTGGTTGCCGGAAGCGGTGAACTGCAACTGCATCGTGGGGCGCAAGCTGTGGGCGGCCGTTTTGCGGCCATCGACGGCGACCAACTGTTCACCGTGGACACCGATGGAGAAGTTGCGACGTACCGCTACCATGCGGCGACGGACATGCTGCCGGCGCACCTGGAATGCAGCAACGGCGAGGACGGCCTGGACCAGAACGATCCCATCGATGGGCCCACCGGGCCGCAGGCGCCCCATTGGCAACCCTGGCTGGGGCGCTATCGCATCGACCAGTGGGGAAAACCGTCGATGTCCGTTGTGCTGGAGCAGCGACAGGGCTGGCTGTACATCGATGGCATCCGCCTGGTCACCGAAGTGGAGCCAGGCTTGTTGTTCACCAGCGATGGCGAAGCGGTGGATTTCCGCAGCTCCCAGCCGACATGGCGAAACCTGCGTCTGCAGCGCGTCCCGCCCGTGGGCCAGGGGTGATGGCGGCATGCCGCCTGCTTATCCGCGCCGCCCACGCCCATCAATGCTGTAGCGCCCGGCTCCGGTGCAGGCCAGCAGCAGGAAGCCACCGGCCAGGCCCAGGTTCTTCAGGAACATGATCTGCTGGGTCTGATCGGCGAAGTTGTGGTGGAAGATGAAAGCGGTGACCAGGCTGAAACCTGCCAGTACGACCGCCACCAGCCGGGTCTGGAAGCCGAGCAGGATGCACAGGCCGCTGCCGATTTCGAAGGCGATGGTCGGCCAGAGCAGGATGCCGGGAACTCCCATTGCCTCCATGTAGCCCTGGGTACCACTGAGATCACCGAGCTTGCCCAGCCCGGAGACCAGGAACAGGGCCATCAGCAGGATGCGTGCATGCAGGTAGGCGAGCGAATGCGATGAAGTGCTCACGTTGAGGTCCTCGGAGATGGCCGACGCAGGCGATCGGAGCCCACCGGCGGTGAAGCCCGTGTCTACGCGCCGGGCAGGGCGCCTTGACAGCTGCCGCGCTGCAGTAGACCTTTCCCGCATGACGATCGATATTGAATCGCTCAGCCTTCGCGAGCTGGGTGCCCTGGTGGTTGCCGCTGAACGGCGGAAACAGCTGATTTCCAGCCGCCGTCCGGCCAGTGCGGTGCGCCGGATGCTGAAGGCCGCCGCCGCCGAAGCCGGATACACCCTCGAAGAACTCTTTGGCGGCCAAGCCTCGGAAACACCTGCGACCGCCCGCAAACCCGCCCGCCGTAAATCCGGCAAAGTCGCGCCCAAGTATCGCGACCCGGAATACAAGCGCCTGACCTGGACCGGTCGCGGGCGCATGCCGCGCTGGTTGGCGTCCAAGGTGTCGATGGGCCACAAGGTCACCGATTTCCTGATTCCTGGCTTGGCCAGGCCGACCGCTGGCAAGACCAGCACCATCGGCAAGCGGACCGTCATCAAGAAGGGATGAGGCTGCAGCACTGCTACCCTGCCTAGGTCTTTCAACCAAGGAGCACGGGATGGCACACGAGAGTGGCATGATGATCACGCCGAAAGTCCTGCACGCCGCGGCAGGCGCGGCCGTGCTGGTCAGCCTGCTGGCCTGGGCGGTGGAATGGAGCGGGATGGCCTATGTCTGCCCGTACTGCCGCGTGCAGCGCACGGTCATCGGCGTGCTCGGCCTGCTCACGCTGTTCGCGCGCCCGGGGAGCCTCATCGTGCCCTGGTTGTCGTACACAGCCGGTGGCTTCGCGTTCGTGGTCGCAGCGATGCAGCACTTCAACGGCTGGAAGCGCATTTCCGCTGGTGATTTCAGTTTCAACGCGCAGTGGTACATCGATCCGTGGCTGCTGTCCGGCTGCGCGATGCTGATCCTGATGGCGCAGCTGATGCTGGTGCAGGCCGCCTGCCGGCGCAGCTTGCGCTGAGTGTTTCCACGCATGGCGCGGAACTACCCGTTCTGGAATACCGCCAGCTGCGCAGCAAACGCGCGCTGATAGGCGGGACGCTGCGTTGCCCGTGCCACATAGGCCACCAGCAGCGGATACTCGTCAAGCAGCCCGCTGCTCTTCAGGCGCAGCAGCACCGAAACCATCATCAGGTCGCCCACGCTGAAATCGCCGTCCAGCCACGGCGCGTTGGCCAGCCATGTTGACAGTTGCGCCAATCGCGCCCGAACCCGCTCATCCAGCATCGGCAGCCGCTGTGCGTACCACGGCTGCTCGCGCTCCAGCACCCAGGCCATGGAGCGCTCGACAATCGGCGGCTCTACCGTGTTCAGTGCGGCAAACAGCCACATGACCGCGCGCATGCGGGCATCCGGATCAACCGGGAGCAGGCCGGAATGTTGTTCGGCCAGGTGCAGGACGATCGCGCCGGATTCAAACAGGACCTGGTGGCCCTCCTGCCAGGTGGGAATCTGCCCGAATGGATTGCGTGCCAGGTGCGTGGGCTGCTTCAGCTCGGCAAAGCTGAGCAGCTGCACGTCATAGGGCACGTCCAGCTCTTCCAGCGCCCAGCGAACGCGCATGTCACGGGCCAGGCCCTGGCCGCGGTCGGGAGAGGTGGCGAAGGCGGTGAGGATGGCGGTCATGGCAGCAGTCCGCGTGGTGAGGGAAGGGCTTTGATGATCTGACGAGCGGGCGTCCCGGAAATCGACATTGATGGCGGCGCCCTGCACGTCACCTGCACGCGTCCTGCACGCACGTACCGCCGCCGATCCATCAGTCTGCCGGGGTCATCCGCAGAGACAGGTAGCAGGCATGAATACCCCCGGAAAACCGAAGCCCAGTTGGCGCCAGAGAAACGTACTGATGGGAGCGCTCGCCGCGGTCGTGGTGATCGTGCTGATCATCCTGTTCGTTCCCTGGTGAGGCTGGCCAGCACCGCTCGATGTGAGCCACGCGCCACTGTGGCGTGAAGCAGTCAGTGCGGGTTGGGTGAAGTGATGTGCATATCAATGGCTGCTCACCCGCGAACCACACGAGCATGTCCACAGTGGATCCGCAGGCAGCGCAGTCGAGGCTGCTTTTCTCCCCCTGAAACGAAGATACAGGAGCAAGGCCATGAGCACCCAGTCCACCATCGAACACCGCCTCAACGACCTGATCGAGATCGCCCGCGACGGCAAGTCGTTCTACGAAGAGGCCGCAACCAAGGTGAAGGATGCCGAGCTGTCGGCCTTGTTCACCCGTATCGCCGGCGTCAAGGGCCGCATCGTCGCGGCGCTGAGCGGTTCGGTGGCTGCCGGCGGCGGCAAGCCGGCCGAGCATGGCACCGTGGTGGGTTCGATGCAGCAGTTCTACGGCAAGGTCCGCGCCGCGTTCGGAGATACCAACTATGGCTACGTGGCCGAGCTGGAAGAGTCCGAGGATCGCCTGCTGGGCGCGTTCAAGGATGTGCTGAAGGACAATGAACTGCCGCCGGCGGTGCGCCAGGAAGTCACTCAGCTGTTGCCCGAAGTGCAGGAGTGCCACAACGTGATGCGCGCGCGCAAGCATGCGATGAAGGCGGCCTGACGATCAGCGGCGGCCCACTCTCCCCAGAGTCGCCGCGGCCGGGGCGGCACCGCTGCCCCGGCCACCCTGAACCGGTCGCTGCTACACTTGCACCGGTTCCGCACCGCCAACGATCAACACCATGAGCAACGGGAACGGTCCGCAGACAGTTCGCTGAGCCGCAACAACGATGCAGACGTTGTTGCGGTGATCATCCCTGCGATGCACGCGAAGTGGATGGATCGCCGCCGGATCACTCCGGGCGGAGACTCCCCATGTTCAATCGAAAGGCCCCGCGTTGGGCCCACCCGTTGCCGTCGGCCATTGTGCTGATGGCGCCGTTCGACCTCCTGGCCTCGCTGGCCATGGATATCTATCTTCCTGTGGTGCCGGTGATGCCGCAGGCACTGCAGACATCCCCGACGGTGGTGCAGCTCACGTTGAGCAGTTACCTGCTGGCGCTCGGGCTGGGCCAGTTGCTGTTTGGCCCATTGTCCGACCGCATCGGGCGACGCCCGGTCCTGTTGCTGGGGGCGTTGCTGTTCGCGCTTTCGTCGTTTGCGCTGGCCCTGTCCGGCAGCGGCGCCGCTTTTCTGGCCTGGCGAACCGTACAGGCGGTGGGAGCGTCGGCGGCATTGGTGGCGACCTTCGCCACGGTCCGTGACGTCTATGCCGATACACCCGAAGGCGCCTCGCTGTATGGGTTGTTCGCTTCGATGCTGGCCTTCGTGCCGGCGCTGGGGCCTGTTCTGGGCGCACTGCTGGCTGGTGCCGTCGGCTGGCGCGCGATCTTCGTTCTGCTCGGCGTACTGGGCACGATCGCCGGCCTGCGCGCGGTGCGGCATTGGCACGAAACCCGCCCGCAGTGCCATGACGGGGCGCGACCGGCGGCACGACGCATCCTCGGCAGCGGCGCGTTCTGGGTCTACACGCTGGGCTTCAGCGCGGGCATGGGCACGTTCTTCGTGTTCTTCTCAGTCGCGCCCCGGTTGCTGGTCGGGCGCATGCAGTACTCGCCGCTGTCGTTCAGCCTGGCCTTCGCGACGGTGGCACTGGTGATGATCGTCACGGCGCGGATGGCGAACGCGTGCATTGGGCGCTGGAACGTGCGCGGTACCTTCCTGCGCGGCCTGTGGGTGATGGTGGCCGGGGCGCTGCTGATGGCGTCGGCCGCCGCGTGGCGTCCCTCGTTGATCGGCGTGGTGCTGCCCATGTGGGGCATCGCGGTGGGGCTGGTGATGGTGGTTTCAGTGGCTGCCAACGGTGCGCTGCGTGATTTCGCCGATGCGTCGGGTGCGGCGGTGGCCCTGTACTACGCAGTGCAGAGCCTTATCGTGGCAGGCATCGGCACGCTGGTGATCCTTGTGCTACCCGGCGATACCGTGTGGCCGCTGGTGGCCTATGGGTTGCTGCTGCCACTTGTCAGCCTGGCAGGTGCCGCCGCCCTGCGCCGTCGCGCATAGCGCTGGGGGTGGGCAAAAAAGGGGCGGCCGCAAGGCCGCCCCAACCCGTCAAGAGAACACGTGTTTAGAAGCGGATGGACCAGCGAGCACTGGCTCCATGGTCGCGGCTTTCACTGCCGAACTGGCCGCTGTAGCCCAGCTCCAGCTGCTGCCGCGGCGTCAGCCACGCCGACAGGCCCAGCTCGGCCACGACAGCGTTCTCGGCAATCGGTGCGCCTTCGACTGCAAAGGGCGTGCTGCTGTTGGCAAAGGCCAGGTTGGCCACCTGGCTGCGGTCTCCGAAGGCGCGGCGATAGCCCAGACCACCGCGCAGATGCAGCCAGCTGTCCTGCTGGAATGATGCCTTCAGGCCCTTGTCGAAGCGCAGCCCTGCGGTAGCGGTGGTGGTGCCGGTGTCGTCCACCTCGCCATGCAGCGCCGCCGCGCCACCGCGCTCGTTGATCTGCTTGAGATCCACTTCCACGCGAGCCACCTGCAGGTAGGGCTCCAACCCGCCTTCCGCGTTGCCGAAGCGATAGCCCGCTTCGATGAACGCTTGGCGCGCATGCGCGTTGTAGCGCGCGCTCAGGCTGTCACTGAAGCCGGCGAAGCCGACATCGCGCGTGCTCTTCACCTTGTGCTTGCTCCATGCCACGCCACCGCGCAGGCCGAAGCCGCCCCAGGCGTGGCTGGCATAGGCGCCGAAGTGCGTGTTGTCGATCTTCGACTTGGCACGGCGCTCCAGCTGCTTCACGTCGGTGCGGCCGGTACCGGCCAGCACGCCGACCTGCCAGCCACCGAACTCGCGGTCGATGCCCACCAGCAGGCCATTGCTGTTGGCATCGGTGCGCGCGGTGTTGCTGTTGCCATCCAGCCTGCTGTTGCCGCCCAGTGCCTGCACCCAGGCACCGGTGGCGTCACCCGTATCGGATCCCGGTGCGGTTGCGCCGGCACGGCGTGACAACGCAGCGTCACGGACATGACGGCTGCCTTCCACCAGCGCCAGCGAGGTGGCTGCGTGCAGCTCGCCGCTGAGGCCATCGAGTACGGCACCGACCTGCTGCGGGAACAGCTGTGTCAGCGGCTTGGGCAGGCCCTGGTTGATCGCCAGGCCATCGGCCGCCGCGGCAACCGCATGCTGGTTGGGCGTAGTGGCCGCACTGGCCAGCGATGCACCACGGGCCACGTCGATGCGTGCTCCGTTGGCACCGTACGCCAGGCTGAACTGCAGGAACGGCGAGAACGCGCTGAAGTCGGTCTTCGCGAACTGCCCGTTGAGACCGCCGTCGGCGCGGATGAAATTGAACTGCTCGCCGAGGTAGTAGGTGCCCGGCTCCGGCAGCGCAAGCAGGGTACCCGCTAGGGTGGCGGTGCCGGTCACGTGCAACTGGTCACTGCGCCCGCCTGGAGCAAGTTCGGCGGCATAGACGCCGGTTGCGCCCTGCACGTAGTTGCCGTTGATGGTCAGCGTGCCGATTGAATTGCCGGGCGCGATGATGCCGTCGACTTGGGTGGTGCCGAGCGTACCGACACCCTTCAGCAGGCCGTTGGCACCGACCGTGGTGGTGCCGCCGGTCTGCGTGCCGTTGAAGGACACCACGCCGCCGTTGACGCTCAGGTTGCTGTCCTTCAGCACGGCGCTGGCGCTGACCGTACTCACGCCACCGGTAGTGGTCAGTGCGGTGGAGAACAGGCTGCCGTTGAGCAGGAACTGGCCGCCCTGCACTTCGACCGCCGCGGTAAGCGCGTTGGCGCCGTTCAGTTCCAGCGTACCATCCTGCAGTACCGCGCCGTTGAAGCTGTTGTCACCGCTCAGGCGCAACCAGCCGATGCCGGACTTGGTCAGCTTGCCGGGGCCGCCGATGTCATTGGTCCAGTCATCCCAGGCGTCGCCTTCCCACACCTTCAGGCCACCGGCCTTCTGGTTCATCACCACGTTGGTATCCACGCGCAGCGAGCCGTAGCCTTCGATGGCCTTGCGCAGGTCCATCAGTCCCCAGCCGTAGATCTCGTCGATGCCGGGTGCGCCAAGATCACGCGCGGTGGTCAGCAGCACGTCGCGGACCTGCGCGCTGTCCAGATAGGGGAAGCGTTCGAACAACAGGCCCAGCGCACCGGTGACGTGCGGTGCAGCCATCGACGTGCCGCTGAGCAGCCCGTAGCTGTAGGTTGGCACGCGCTGGGTGACGTCGAGCGACAGGTTGCCGTTGGCATCAACGCCCAACGACGCCGCAACGGCGGAGTCATCGCCGTAGACCGTGGAGTTGATGTTGGAACCCGGGGCCGCCAGGCACCAGTTGGCGCTGAGCCCGCACTTGTTGGAGGTCAGGCTGAGGGTGAAATCCTGTCCAACGTTGACGACGCTGAGCCAGTATTTTTCGATGTCGGCGAAGGCACGCGGCAGGGTGGCGTACATGCCGGCGATCGGGCTGGCCGATACAGGAGCCGCAGCACCGCGCGCCGGCGAATTGCCTGCCGCCCAGACCTGGATCATTCCCCTGGCGCGTGATCCGTCTGCATAAGTGGCAAGGTAGTCGCGATAATCGGGATCGTTGTAGATCCGGTCCATCAGCACCGCATCGGGTTCCTTGCTCAGGCCCCAGCTGTGGTTGACCGCGCGCACGCCCTGGGCATTCATCTGCGCATACATGTCGACCACGGCGGACGAATCCGGCCCGACGCTGCCCAGCGAGACTACGGAATACCCGGTCGCCGTACGCTGCCATTCGCTGGCGCTGTTGAAGAACAGGCGGGCCACACTGAGATCGGCGCCGAAGGCCACGCCATGCATGCCGTTGCCATCACGGTTGGCAGCGATGGTGCCGGCAACATGGGTGCCGTGCACTTCGTAGCCGATACCGGGCTGTACATAGGGCCCCGCCAGGATCAGATCGCGGATGTTCTGCGGGACGTTTGAGTTGAACCCGACGTAGCTGACCTGCACGTCGTCGCCGTCACTTGAGAAGCAGGCGCCGGGGCCAGTGAGCTGTGCAGTGTTGGTGCAGCGCGTGCCATCGGCGAGCACGTCGGCGATGTGGATGCTGCGATGGTTCTTGCCAGCGAATTCCGGATGGTCCAGGCCGGTGCCACTGTCGAACACGCCAAGGCGGATGCCGGTGCCCGTCAGGCCACGCGCATAGGCGTCGTCGGCGTGGGTCGCCGCCAGGCCCCAGTCGGCGTTGAATTCCTCCGTGTGCCAACTGGCCGGATCACCTGCGTTACCGAGGAGCGACGTGCTGCTGGCTGCTGCCGTGGGTGTTGCGGCCGCTGCGTTGGCGCCGGCCGACGCGCTCGCCATCGACGTGGGCTGCGCCCATGCGGCCTGCAGTTGGCGCTGCTGCTGCCAAGCGTCGAGTGACTCGCTGGCCATGGCGGGAAGCGCTGCAGCCAGCAACAGCGAACTGGCCACGGCCAACGCCAGGCGGCTGTGCAGCGGGAAGCGGGAGTGGGACGAACAGCCGTGCTGCGGGTGATTCATCGGACAACATTCCTTGGTTGACGGACAACAACGCCGTTAACCCCGCAGCGCGCCAATCACCCCCAGTAGTGTGAAGGAATTTTTATGAACGCGTTAAGGTGGCGTGACGCCGGTGTTCACGTTGCCTCCCGGCTCTCCCGCTACCGTGAGCCGGCCTGGGCTCACCAGGCTTATCAGGGAGTGATGGTGATGCGTACTGTCAGGAAAGTGATCGTGGCGGCGCTGTTCGCGCTGGCGTGTACCGGTTCGGTGGCGGTGGCGGGCCCTGTCGAGCCTTGCGACGCGCCCTGCTGGCGGGCCTACCAGATGTGCCTGGCCAGTGGCGCCGACGCTGGGGAATGCCAGCAGGCGTACAGCACCTGCGTGGTCGATCTGTGCATGGGCGTGTGAGTCGCGCCGATTGAGCCGTGTGGGAGCCCTGTCACTGACGGGGCTCTTCTGTTTCCGTGGAAGGTCGGGCAGTCTGGATGGGCCCTGTCCAACGGAAGCATGCCATGGCCGTCAAACGCGTCGTCGCCAACATCGCCACGGCTGAGCCGGAACGGGCCGCTGCCTTCTATGGCGAGCTGCTTGGCATGCCCGTGGTGATGGACCATGGCTGGATCGTCACCCATGGCGGGCAGGGCAGTGCGCTGGCGCAGGTCAGCTTTGCCAGTGAAGGCGGTTCCGGCGCCGCGGTGCCGGACCTGTCGATCGAGGTGGACGACCTGCAGCAGGTGCTGGAGCGCATGCGTAAGGCCGGCATCGCGCTGGAGTATGGGCCGGTCGATGAACCCTGGGGCGTGCGCCGCTTCTTTGTCCGCGATCCATTCGGGCGGCTGTTGAACATCCTCGTGCACACCTGAGCAGGACGGTTCCGACGCCGCCTGCTACCCCGTGGCAGGCCGACCCTGCGTGGCAATCGATATCACAGGGGCTGGCAGGACACGCGCGTGCGCTCATCGCGCAACCGGGCGCGATGCACGCCGCGCCGCGGATGCTCACGTGGTACCGCAGTGGCACGGCCGTCGGCGTCGGCTGGGCGATGGGATCGGCCGGTATCCCGGCCCAGCTTGTGGCTGCAGGATGGCACCGCGGACGGGAAACGGCCTGGCCGCGTGATGATCACTTCTGCTGACGGTGTGGGGCCTCTCCACCATGCTCGATCTGCTGCTGCTGCTGCTGCTGCTGGCGCGCGTTGGCGTGGCGCGCGTGCCCACCCTCGCGCCCGATCGCGGCCATGTGCTGCCGATCACGGCTGATCGCCTCGCCGCCCTTGCGGCCTGCCGCACGTGCCTCATCGCGGCTGAACTCATGCGCATTGCCGGAGGCATGCGCCGCACGTCCGCCTTTGGCAGCGATCGCGCGCTGCTTGGCCTGGTCCATCGAGGCGAAGCCCCGGTTGGAGCGGTGATTCTGCTCAGTCATGGGAAGTATCCTTCTGCATGGGCGGCGCCGTGGGCGGCGACAGCGCCAATGCTTGGCCAGTGCGTGCTAAGCCGAGGTCGCCATCCCCGCCGTGGTCTTCACCCGGCATGCGCACGTGGTTGATGAGTCCGCCATTCAGGCGAATGCCAGGACCACCACCACCGGCGAACACGCGGGGTGTCGCCGACGCACTGCATCAGCGCAGGCGGGCGTCGCGCAGGCGTTGCGCGAACGGTCGTTGCTCCAGCGCCTTCAATGCCTCACGCAGCACCTGTTCCAACGACTGTCCAAGATCGGCGTCGAGACTGCTGGCCGCTAGCGCCGTCGCCTGCCACTGCGCCTGCAACGCCGGCAATGCCTGCAGGGCGTGCGGGCTCAACTGCAGGATGCGTTCGCGGCTGTCCTCGCCCACCGCAGCGTGCAGCCAGCCGTCGCGCACCATCGCTGAAACCGTCTGGCTGAGCGCGGAGTGGCTGAGCCCGCAGGCCAGTGCCAGATCCTTGATGCGGCAGGGGCCCTGCACCATCAGCGTGCGCAGCACCGGGGTGTAGCGGGGCCGGTAGTCCAGTTGCAGATCCCGGTAGGCCTGCTCGACCGCCGGGTCGAGCTGGTCGAGCAGGGCACGCAGCAGCGTTCCCAGAGTTGCACGTTGGAGATCCATGATGACAATGATATATAAGCACTTATATATCATCAAGGCGACGGAGGCGATCATGGCGGTTTCGTGGATGCTTGGCGCGTTGCTGGCGGCCGCCTGCCCGGCGCAGGACGCCGTGCTGCAGGCAGCGGCCACGGCGATAGAGGCGCAGTACCTGGATGCGGCCGAAGGCGCACGCATTGCCGAAGCCGTGCGCGGCTGGTCCACCCAGCAGCGCTATGTGGACAGCTGCTCGGATCCGAAGGCTTTCAGCGCACGCCTGAACCAGGACCTGGACACGTTCGATGGCCACTTCCATGTAGAGCGCGTGGACGCAACGGCCGGCCAGGACGACTGGCTGATGGCATGGCGCGCGGATGCGCGCAGCAATGGCGCTGGCGTGCGCGAGGTACGGGTGCTGGAGGGCAACATCGGTTACCTGCGGCTGAGTACATTCTATCCGCTGGATCTGGCCCGGCCGAAACTCGCCGCCGCCCTCGAGCTGCTGGCCGACACCGATGGCCTGGTGCTGGATCTGCGCCAGAACGGCGGCGGGGATGACGGCAGTGCCGACCTGCTGGTGCGCACGCTGTTGGACGCGAAGATCGACGCGGTGCAGCAGTTGGACCAGCGCGGGCGGCGCACGCTGGCACCACTGCCGCCGGCAAGCCTGCCCACTTACCTGAAGCCGCTGGTCGTGCTGATCGATCGCCGCACCGCGTCGGCTGCCGAGTTCGTCGCCTACTCGCTGCAGGCGCTGGGCCGTGCACGCATTGTCGGCACGCGCAGCGGCGGCGCTGCACACATGGTCGATGATCCTGTGCTGCTGCCGGATGGCTATCAGATCAGCATTCCCGATCGGCAGCCGATCAATCTACATACCGGAACCAACTGGGAACGCACCGGTGTCACGCCCGACGCGGCAGGCGGTGACGATCCGCTGTTCGTCGCGCGGCAGCTGCTGGCCCGATCGGCCTCGCGGGAATGAACGCACAATTGCAATTGCGCCCTATCGCAGACGACATGCAGCGTGCCTAGAATCGAAGCATCCCGGTAGTTCCCGGGCGCTTCGAGTGAATGGACTCAATGAAGATTCTGCTGACCGGCAGTTCCGGGCGGATCGGGCGCGCGATCTTCGGCGCATTGGCGGCCTCCCACGAAGTGGTGGGGCTGGATCGCAGCCCATTCGCCACCACCCGCATCATTGCCGATGTCACTGATCACCAGGCTGTCGCACGGGCGGTGCAGGGCGTTGACGCCGTGATCCATACCGCCGCCCTGCACGCCCCCCATGTCGGCCTGGTGCCGGACGGGGTGTTCCACCAGATCAACGTGGAGGCGACCGCGCACCTGCTGCAGGCCGCACGCGAAGCCGGGGCGCGGCGATTCGTGCTGACCAGTACAACCGCGCTGTACGGCCACGCCGTGGTCGCCGGTGGCTGCCGTTGGATCGATGAAGACACCGAGCCGTTGCCGCGCACGATCTACCACCGCACCAAGCTGCAGGCCGAAGCACTGGCCGAAGCCGCTGCGGCGCCGGCCTTCAGCGTGCGCGTGCTGCGCATGGCCCGCTGCTTCCCCGAGCCGCCCGAACGCATGGCGATGTTCCGCCTGCACCGCGGTATCGACGCACGTGATGTAGCCAGCGCGCATGCTGCACTGCTGCTGGACGAAGGCGCCGCTTTCGCGCGTTACATCGCGTGCGCTCCGACGCCGTTCCGGCGTGAGGATTGCCTGGAGCTGGCCACCCACCCGCGCAGCGTGCTGGCACGCCGCGCGCCACAGCTGCTGGCCGAGTTCGAACGACGGGGCTGGCCGCTGCCGTTGAGCATCGATCGCGTCTACGACAGTGCCCGCCTGCGCAGCGTGCTGGGCTGGCAGCCGCGCTTCGGCCCGGACGACGTGCTGCAGCAGTACGCCGCCGGCAGCATCGAGGTGCTGCCAAGGGCGGAGTGGATCAAGGATCGGGTCGCCGAATGAGATGGTCGCAGGGGGCGGGGCACCGAGCCCACCCTGAGCAGGTTCAGGAATGTGCAGGCCGCTGGCCTCAATCTCGATGGCGGCCGGCCGCTAAATCCGGTGTGCCTCGTGCACCGGGCGCGGCCCGGCGGCCGGTGGCCTGCGCGACGGATCGCGCGCCTGCGCGGTGTCCTCGTGACGCCGGTCGTCCTGAATTGCCTTGCGGACCCTCCCATGCCCTCTTCCCGCTCCGCCACTGCCCATCGCCCGGGCAGCATCGCCCACAAGCTGATGCTGGGCACCGCTGTGATCGCGCTGCTGTGCTTCGGCCTGACCGCGTTCCTGATCTACCGGCAGGCCAGCGCCAGTCTGATCAGCGCCTCGCGCCAGACCATGACCAGCGAGGCCAACGCCGAGGCGCGCCAGGTGGCGGCTGATCTGGGCACCGCCTTTGCCAGCAACGATGCCATGGTTGAAAGCGTGCTGGCCCAGCGTGCCCGTGGCGACGTGCCCGACCGCGCCAGCCTGGCGGCGGTGCTCGGCGAACAGCTGCGTGCTCATCCGCAATGGCTCGGCAAGAGCACCATGTGGGAGGCCGATGCCTTCGACGGCAAGGATGCGGAGTTCGTCAATACCGAAGCACACGATGCCACCGGCCGTTACATGAGCTACTGGGCCTGGCAGGACGGCAAGCCGCAGCAGTCGGTGATGACCGATTACACCGAGACCGCCAGCGGATCAGGCGACTGGTACATGGGGCCCAGCCGTGACAAGCTGCCCAAGGTCAGCGAACCCTACGCCTATGACATCGCCGGCCAGAAGGTGCTCATGAGCACCCTGAGCACGCCGATCATCGAGAACGGCAGATTCCTGGGCGTGTTCACCGTGGACTTCTCGCTGGCGGCGTTGCAGAAGCACCTGGCCACGCTGAAGCCGATGGGGGCCGGTCGTGTCGAACTGCTGTCGCCGAAGGGTGTGGTGCTGGCCTCGGCCAATGCCGCCGAGATCGGCAAGCCGCGCAGCGACGCGCAGACCCGCAGCATGCTGGCCGACATTGCCGCCGACCGTCCGTTCGAGGCCTTCACTCCGGATGCGGCCGGCAATGTGCGGGTGTATGTACCGCTGCGGGTCGGCGATGCGCCGCAGCGTTTTGCCCTGGGCGTGGTGATGCCGCACGCGGTGATCGTGGCTGAGGCACGCCAGCTGCTGTGGCTGACCCTGCTGGTCGGCGTGATCGCCGCGCTGAGCCTCAGCGCCGGTGTCCATGTACTGCTGCGCCGCCTGGCGATCCGCCCGTTGGCCGAAGCGGTGCGCGTGGCCGGTGATGTCGCGGCCGGCAAGCTGGACAGCACGCTGCCGGCGCGCAGCAACGACGAAGTGGGGCGCCTGCTGGACGCGATGCAGGGCATGCGTGGGCAGTTGCAGTCAGTGATGGCTGCGCAGGCCGAAATGGCGCGCCGCCACGATGCCGGGGAACTCAGCTACCGCATGGATGCTGCGGCGTTCCCGGGCGAGTACGGCCGCATGGTGGCCGACAGCAACCAGCTGGTGGCCTCCAGCAATGCGGTCACCCAGCGCCTGGTCGAGGTGATGCAGCGCTACGCCGTGGGCGACCTCAGCGTGGACATGGAAGCGCTGCCGGGCGAGAAGGCGGCATTCACCGCCGCGATGGCAACCACCAAGGGCAACCTGGCCGCGATCAACGAGCAGATCCAGCAGCTGGCCGCCGCCGCCGCTGCCGGCGATTTCGCCGTGCGTGGTGATGCGCTGCGCTTCGAGCATGATTTCCGCCGCATGGTGGAGACCCTGAACACAATGATGCAGGTCAGCGACCACAACCTGGCTGCACTGTCTACGCTGCTGCGCGCGATCGCCGCCGGCGACCTCACTGCGCGCATGCAGGGTGAGTTCCACGGGGTGTTCGCGGTGATGCGCGACGATGCCAACAGCACCGTGCAGCAGCTGACTCAGATCGTCGGACAGATCCAGCAGTCGGCGGCCAGCATCCGCCTGGCCGCTGGCGAGATCGCGGCCGGCAACAGCGACCTGTCGCGCCGCACCGAACAGCAGGCCGCCAACCTGGAAGAAACCGCCGCGTCGATGGAGGAACTGACCTCCACCGTGCGCCAGAATGCCGACCACGCGCTGCAGGCCAACATGCTGGCCGGTTCCGCAGCGGGCGTGGCCAGCGAAGGGGGCGAGGTGGTCAGCCAGGTGGTGCAGACGATGCAGCAGATCGAAGCCTCGTCGCAGCGCATCGCCGAGATCATCTCGGTGATCGATGGCATTGCGTTCCAGACCAACATCCTGGCATTGAACGCGGCGGTGGAAGCCGCGCGCGCCGGCGAGCAGGGCCGTGGCTTCGCCGTGGTCGCCAGCGAAGTCCGTGCGCTGGCGCAGCGCTCAGCGGGTGCCGCCAAGGAGATCAAGGAGCTGATCGACGCTTCGGTGGCACAGGTCGGAGCCGGTGCGCAGCTGGTGCACGGTGCCGGACGCACCATGCAGGACATCGTCGGTCAGGTCGGCCGCGTCAATGAGATCATGGCCGAGATCTCGGCCGCCTCGCGCGAACAGTCGGCCGGCATCGAGCAGGTCAACCAGACCGTGGTGCAGATGGACGAAACCACCCAGCAGAATGCTGCACTGGTGGAGGAAGCCAGTGCAGCAGCCCGCGCGATGGAGGAACAGGCCGAGCAGCTGGCGGTGGCGGTGTCGCGCTTCCGCCTGCAGGCCGGGCCGATGGCCGCGGCACGCCGCGCGGCCTGAGCCAGAAAACGAAGACGCCCGGCGGGGGCCGGGCGTCGCTTGCATCCTTGCCGCGCATCCCTGCGCAGGTCTGATGGCTCAGAACATGCCTTCAAACGGGTTCCAGCTGGTGCGCCCTTCCACCTTCTCCAGGTAGTAGCTGTAGTTGGTGCTGGAGGCGACCAGCAGGTTCATGGCGATGAACAGCATGCGCCCGACAACGTCGGGAAGGAACATGGTGATGATGGCCAGCACGATGTTGATGCCGATCACCACCAGTGCCTTGCGCCACATGCCAAGGATCAGCAGGTAGATGGCGCCGAAGAACAGCGCGAAGAAGTTCAGGTTGATCTTCAGGCGGTCACCAAAGGACAGCGCCTTCCAGGCCTGCTTGAAGCCGGGGTTCTTGGGGGCGCCGTGCTGGCGGAAGAAGTTGAAGCGGAACTGCCACTTCGGGCTGAACTGGGACAGGTCAGTGGTATTCATTGGGGAAACATCCCTGTGAGAAAACGTTTTCATGATAGGACAAGTCCTATTCAGGATCCAAGCGGTGCCGTCAAAAATGTGACGCCTGCCTTGTTCCGACGGTGCGGCCCGGCGCCGCACCGTCACCCGCCCGCCTTGTTTTTAGGTTAGGGTGCGCAGTTCCGCTGCCGCCGCGGTTGACCCCGGCGGCGGCGGGATGTCCATGGAGGTTGCATGACCACAGCTGCTACACCGGAAAACGCACCGGGGCCGGTGCTCCTGCCGACACCTGAAGTGGTGCAGGCACAACAACTGCTCGCGCGCCAGCAACTGGCGGTGGCGATGGACCGTGCGCGCACGACCGCCACGCGGGACGCGGCGCCGGCCGCGCTGGAAAGCGAGTAATCCGCCACCGTTGATCGCGCTGGCATCACGCCAGCGCGATCATGGCGCGCGCGGGGCTCAGAACCGTGCGGTCATGCTGAGGAAGTAGCTGCGCCCAGCGACGAAGTAGTCGGTGGATCCTTCGGCATATAGCGTCTTGTCGGCCAGGTTGCTGATGCCACCGCGCAGGGTCAGCACCTCGTTGACGTTAAGCGCTGTGGTCAGGTCATACAGCGTGTAGGCCTTGAGGAAGGTCGTCGCCGTGCCGGTCTGCCTGCCGGTGTACTGCGCCGACAGGCTGCTGGAAAACACCGTGTTGGGCGTCCAGTCCAGCGACGAATAGCCGGAGAATTCCGGCGTATCGATCAGGTTGCGGCCGGTAGTCAGGTTCCTGGCTTCCTTCATCCAGGTTGCCGAGGTGCGCCAGCGCCAGTGCTCGCCGAAGCGGAAATTGAGGTTGCCTTCCATGCCGCTGGTGCGTGCGCGCTGCACGTTGCTCATCCGTGTCCACCAGATGCCGTTGAACCTGCCCAGCGGTGCGTACTCGATCTTGTTCCTGAAGTCGGTGTGGAAGTAGGTCAGGCCGGCATCGACCAGGTCGTTGTCAAAGCTGATGCCGATCTCGCGGTTGGTGCTGGTTTCCGGGTCCAGGTCCGGGTTTCCGGCCATGTAGCAGCCGCCGCGGGTATAGCCCAGCGGGATCAGCGAGGTGCAGCCACGGCCCCCGGACTGGGTGGCGGCGCTGGGCGAGTTCTCGGTCAGGCTGGGCGCGCGGAAGCCCTTGGAAACGCCACCGCGGATGGTCCATTGCTCGGCCGGATGCCAGACCAGGTAGGCGCGCGGGCTGACGTGGCCACCGAACTTCTCATGGTGGTCCAGGCGCGCGCCCAGGGTCAGTGCCAGGGTGCGGTGCAGCTTCAGTTCGTCTTCTACGAACAGGGCCCAGGTATCCACTTCCAGATCGGAACCGCTGACGGCATTGCCGGCATAGTCGATCGGCGCGCGGCCGATGGTATCGGTGTTGGTCAGTTCCTGGCGCTTCCACTGGCCGCCCACGGCAAACTGGTGTTCAACGCCGAGGGTGAACGGCGTGGTCAGGTTGCCCTCGATGATCGTATCTGTTGCTTCGGAACGGCCGGTAGCACCGATGTCGTTCCTGTACTCGGTCCAGTACGCACTGATCTTCGAATTGCCGAAGCTCCACTTGCCATCGTGGTTGAGCGCCAGCGAGCTGCGCTTGAGCTCGCTGGCACCCCACGCGCTTTCATCCCGCTTTTCCAGCGACGCATCGATGAAGGCCTGCTGCACGCCATGGCCGGCTTCCAGCGACAGCGCCTGTGCGTCGCTCAGGTTCCACTGCAGCAGCGCGTCGACATTGCGGTCCTTCTCGCCCGCATAGGCATTGCCGTAGACACCGCCGTTGGAGCGGTCCGAATCGCGGCGCATGCTGTTGGCGCCGATGCGCAGGCCAAAGCGCTCGCCGAGCGGGCCGGAGAACGTTCCGCCGATCTGCTGGGTATCGCCGCGCTTGCCGTCAGCGGGGCGGGTGTAGCTGTGGGTGGCGCTGCCGCTCCAGTCATCACCGATGCGCTTGGTGATGATGTTGATCACCCCGCCCATGGCATCGGAGCCATACAGCGACGACATCGGCCCGCGCACCACTTCGATGCGTTCGATCTGCTCCGGCGAGATCCAGTTCAGATCCTGACGGCCGAGGTCGGGGCGGTAGTTGGTCGACGCCGAGCTGCCCATGCGCTTGCCGTCCACCAGCACCAGCGTGTAGTTGGACGGCATGCCGCGCAGCTTGATCTTGGACTGCTCGCCGACCGCGCTGAGGCCACCGGTCACGCCCGGCACACGGCTGAGCAGGGTGGCCAGGTCGTGCACCGGCTGACGTTCGATGTCCTCGCGGCTGATTACGCTGATGCTGGCCGGCGCATCCTTGATCCATTGCTGGTTGCCCGCGGCGGTAACCACCACGGTATCCAGATTCGTGGTGGAGGCATCGGCGCTGGCCTCTGCGGCAGCCATGCCGGGCAGGCCAAGCAGGCAGGCGGCGGCCAGGGCGCTGGCCAAGCGGGTGCGCGGCGGGCGCGCGGGACGGGAACGGGACAGGGGCATGATGGCTTCCATCGGAGGAGGGAGACCCGGTGGAGGCAGCAGGCGCACGCAGACAGCGGGCAGCTCCCTTCCATGGGTCGTACGGCGCCGGGGCTGGAACCGGCGCAGCTGGGTGGGTTTTGACCGTGCGGACGACGGCAACCTGCCTGGTTCATGAAATGATAACCGTTCGCATTTGTTACGATCCAGTACAGGAGGCGACGAGGTGACATCCGATACCTGGCTGCCAGACTCGCCTGCTGTTTGCTGAATGGGGATAAATCCCGGCGTAGGCCTTCGCACCCGGCTTACATCCGGCGCCCTAGACTGGGCCGCATTTTCGATTCCGCCCCGTTGGAGATCGTGTGGGTTCCGGTAGTGACAGACAGCGACTGCGCGGCGTGAGGCCGACGCAGCCAGGACAAGTGCGGGCGCCGGGAAAGCGCGCCGGGAACCTTGGTGCATGCAGCCCGGCCGGGATGGCCGGCCGTGCCGACCGCGCGGAGTAGGCGGCAATGGGGGTGCAGACCATCCATGCGGAAGCGGATACGCCCCGGCTTGATGCCGGCTGGGCGCTGCTGCCGGTGGAATCGCCGTTGCAGATGCCCGAGCAGACCCTGCGCGAGGGCCATCTGAAGGTTCGACGCCACCGCACCTCGCCGCGGCTGATCGGCCTGCGCCGGTTCTACATCTTCGGCGGCACGCTGGCGATGACCGCCATCGCTACCCGGATGATGTGGCGGGTGCTGTCGGCCAATGGCATCAGCGTGCTTGAAGCCTGCCTGCTGGTGCTGTTCGTCGGCCTGTTCGCCTGGATTGCGCTGTCGTTCGCCAGTGCCGTGGCCGGCTTCCTGACGGCGGTGTTCGACCGGGGTTACCGGCTGGGCATCGATCCGGACAAGCCGCTGCCTACGGTACACAGCCGCACCGCGCTGCTGATGCCAACCTACAACGAAGACCCGCGCCGCCTGCTGGCGGGCCTGCAGGCGATCTACGAGTCGGTGGCGGCCACCGGCCAGCTCGACCGCTTCGACTTCTTCGTGCTCAGCGACACCCGCCGCGAGGACATCGCCGGTGCCGAGGAACAGGTGTTTGCCGAACTGCGCGAGCGTGTACCTGATGGCCGGGTGCGGCTGTTCTACCGCCGCCGTGGCGACAACAGCGGGCGCAAGGCCGGCAACATCGCCGACTGGGTGCGCCGCTTCGGCGGCGCCTACCCGCAGATGCTGATCCTGGACGCCGACAGCCTGATGACCGGCGACAGCATCGTGCGCCTGGTGGCCGGCATGGAACACAACGCCGACGTCGGCCTGATCCAGACCCTGCCGTCGGTCATCGGTGGCCGTACCCTGTTCGCGCGCATGCAGCAGTTCGGTGGCCGCGTGTACGGGCCGGTGATTGCGCGTGGCGTGGCCTGGTGGCATGGCGCCGAGAGCAACTATTGGGGCCACAATGCCATCATCCGCACCCGCGCCTTCGCAGACCACGCAGGCCTGCCAGCGCTACCAGGACGCAAGCCGTTCGGCGGCCATGTGCTCAGCCATGACTTCGTCGAAGCGGCGCTGATGCGGCGTGGTGGCTGGGCCGCGCACATGGTGCCCTACCTGGGTGGCAGCTACGAGGAAGGCCCTCCGACACTGACTGACCTGCTGGTGCGCGACCGCCGCTGGTGCCAGGGCAACCTGCAACACGGCAAGGTGGTCGGCAGCCGTGGCCTGCACTGGATCAGCCGCACGCACATGCTGATCGGCATCGGCCATTACTTCACCGCGCCGATGTGGGCGATGCTGATGCTGATCGGCATCGCCATTCCATTGTTCCAGGAAGGCATTGATTTCAACGCCCTGCTGCACCTGTCGCCCAGCGTTTACTGGCGCGCACAGGACGAAGAACAGGTGGTTCGCCTGTTCGCTGCCACCATGGCCGTGCTGCTGCTGCCCAAGGTGCTGGGGTACCTGGCAATGCTTCTGGAGCCGGTCGACCGTCGTGGCTGTGGTGGCGCGATCCGCGCGTTCGTTTCGATGCTGGTGGAAACCGTACTGGCCGCGCTGATGGCGCCGGTGGTGATGTACGTGCAGTCGCGCGGCGTCGCCGAAGTGCTGTCCGGGCGCGATTCCGGCTGGGACGCGCAGCAGCGTGACGACGGTGGTATCTCGTGGCTGGCGCTGATCCGCGGCTATGGCGGCCTCGGCGTATTCGGTGCCTTCATGGGCGTGCTGGCCTGGGCCGTATCGCCGTCGCTGGCCGCGTGGATGGCGCCGGTGGTGATCGGCATGGTGCTGGCGGTCCCGGTGGTGGCGCTGACGTCATCGCGCGGGCCGGGCGCCTTCCTGCATCGGCTTGGCCTGCTCGATATCCCCGAAGAGAACATCCCGCCGCCGGTGCTGGTACGCGCTGCACAGCTGCGCCGGGAAGCGGCCGAACAACCGCCGCTGTACTGATCGCCCCGCGGCAGCGGCATAATGCGGCTCGAACTTGAAGGAGCCACATCATGCTGCAAACGGTGGAACAGGAAACCGGCGCCTCGCCGCAGTGGTCGGTGATCTGGCTGCACGGCCTTGGCGCCGACGGTCACGACTTCGCGCCGATCGTGCCGGAGCTGGTGCGTCCGCACTGGCCAGCGCTGCGCTTCGTGTTCCCGCATGCGCCGGTGCGGCCGATCACGATCAACAACGGCGTGCCGATGCGCGGCTGGTACGACATCGTCGGCATGGATTTCCGCTCGCGCGCCGACATGGCTGGCGTGCAGGACTCGGTACTGCAGCTGGATGCGCTGATCGCGCGTGAGATCGAGCGCGGCATCGCTCCGGAGAAGATCTTCCTGGCCGGTTTCTCGCAGGGTGGCGCGATCATCCTGACCGCCGCACTGTCACGCACGGCGCCACTGGCCGGACTGATTGCACTGTCCACCTACCTGCCCGAGGCCGAGAGCGCCAAGCGCGCTGACGGTGCGGTGCAGGTGCCGGTGTTCATGGCCCATGGCAGCAACGACCCGGTGATTCCGCAGGCGGTGGCCGTACACAGCGCGCAGGCCCTGCAGGCGATGGGCCTGGAGGTGGAGTGGCACAGCTATCCGATGGCCCACCAGGTCTGCGCCGAAGAAATCCAGGCGCTGGGTGACTGGTTGCAGGAACGCCTGGGCGCTGCCTGAGCCATGTCACCGGCCAGCGCCCCGCCGTGGATGCCGGAACTGTGCCGCCTGCCGCGGCTGGCGGCGATGCTCGGCCTGGCCGAGCTGGTGGTGGTGGTACTGGCGCTGGCGCCCGACGGTAGCCGTCACTGGACCTTCGGCGAACTGCTGTCGGCCAGCGGCTTCGCGTTGTGGCTTGCGCTGGCGGTGACCGCCAGCCTGTGCCTGCTGCGGCAGGCGCTGTCGAGGCTGCCGCAGGTGCTTGGGGCTGTGGCGGCCATCGCACTGGCGACACTGATCGCCGTGGTCTGCGCCGGCATCGTGCATGCGCTGTACGCGGTGCTGGGCGACAACTTCGCCCGCGGCATCAGCTTCTGGCGCTTCACGCTGGGCAGCGCGGCCACCACCGCGCTGATCACCGCGCTGGCCCTGCGCTATTTCTACGTGAGTGACCGCTGGGCCGCGCAGGTGCAGGCCAACGCACGCGCACAGGCCGATGCGCTGCAGGCGCGGATCCGCCCCCATTTTCTGTTCAACAGCATGAACCTGATCGCCAGCCTGCTGCATCGCGATCCGGCGGTGGCCGAGCGTGCGGTGCTGGACCTGTCCGATCTGTTCCGTGCTGCCCTAGGCGCGGGCGAGGGCGATTCCACCCTGCGTGACGAATGCGAGCTGGCCGAGCGCTACCTGTCGATTGAATCACTGCGCCTGGGCGAGCGTCTGCAGGTGCGCTGGCAGCGCGATGAGCCGCTGCCCTGGAATCTTCCCCTGCCTCGCCTGGTACTGCAGCCGCTGGTGGAGAACGCCGTGCTGCATGGCATCTCGCGGCTGCCCGAGGGCGGCACCATCGAGCTGCAGCTGGTGCGCGAGGGCAACGAGCTGCAGATCTGCGTGCGCAACCCGGCGCCCGACCCGCAGGCGCCCGGACTGGCCCTGGCGCGCGGTGCCGGCCATGCCCAGCACAGCATCGGCCATCGGCTGGCCTGGCGTTTCGGCAGCGCCGCGCGGATGACGGCTGGCTGGAGCGAGGGCTACTATGCCTGCCAGGTGACAGTGCCGATCCAGTGAGGGAGCGATCGTGAGGGTAGTCATCGCCGATGACGAACCGCTGGCGCGCGAGCGCCTGCGCAGCCTGTTGGCCGCGCAGGACGGCGTGGTCGTGGTGGCCGAGGCCGGTAACGGCGAGCAGGCCCTGCACGCGTGCGCGGAGCTGCAGCCGGACCTGGTCCTTCTGGATATCGCCATGCCCGGGCTGGATGGCCTGGAAGCGGCCCGTCATCTGGCCAGCTTCGAACCCCGGCCGGCGGTGGTGTTCTGCACCGCCTACGATGCGCATGCGCTGTCGGCGTTCGAGGCTGCGGCGATCGACTATCTGATGAAACCAGTGCGCGCCGAACGCCTGGCGGCGGCGATTGCACGCGCACGCACGTTCCTGGCCGGCCGTGATGGCCAGCCGCAGGACCATCGTGGGCAACAGGCACGGAGCATGCTGTGCGCACGCCTGCGCGGCAGCCTGCGCCTGATTCCGCTGGACGACATCCACTACCTGCAGGCCGAAGAGAAGTACGTGGTGGTGCACCACGCACGTGGAGAAGACTTGATCGAAGAGTCACTGAAGTCGCTGGAAGAGGAGTTCGCCAGCCGCTTCATCCGCATCCATCGCAACTGCCTGGTGGCACGCCATGAGCTGGTGGAGCTGCGTCGTGGCACGGGCGGCCAAGTGCAGGCGATGCTGCGCCATGGCAAGCAACCGCTGGAAGTCAGCCGCCGCTGCGTGGCGACGCTGAAGCAGGAACTGCGGCATCTGTGAGTGGTCCGCGCGGCCTGCGGCCGCGACTGCTTTCAGGTCAACAGCAACAGCAACTTGGTCGGCTCTGTATTGCGGCGGGTGTGGCGGAACGGTGTGGACATGCAGGGGACGCCGTGAACCCATCCATTGGGGCTTGGTCGCCGCATCCATGCGGCTCACACCCCTGCATGCCCACACCGTTCCGCCTTCGACAGATTTCAGCGTCGGACGGCAAAGGTATTGTTGTTATCGGAGGGGTAGAGAAATGTAGAGTCGAGCCATGCTCGACTTAGAGCGAAGCGACCCGCTGTTGCTCTGCTTTCTTTTGATCTTCCGTGGCTGGCGCACACGGAAACTGTCAGAGGCCGGGCGGGGTGGGCTGCGCAGGGGCGTGAGCCGCATGGATGCGGCGACCGAGCTTACATGGACGTACTTGCAGCGGCCCCTGCGCAGTCCATCCCGCCCGGCCCAGCACGGCTGTTGCTTCAACCATACCCCCAGCCAGCCACGAGGGGCTCCGCAGTTGGCCGTATCCGCGCCGGAGGCGCGATAATGACCGGATGGAAACCGTCCGCATCGCCACCCGCAAGAGCCCGCTCGCCCTCTGGCAGAGCGAACACGTCGCCGACCGCCTGCGCCAGGCCCATCCCGGCCTGCATGTGGAACTGGTGCCGATGAGCACCCGCGGTGACGAGGTGCTCGACCGCTCGCTGGCCGCGATCGGTGGCAAGGGCCTGTTCCTGAAGGAACTGGAGCTGGCCATGCTGCGCGGTGAGGCCGACTGCGCCGTGCATTCTTTGAAGGACGTGCCGATGGAACTGGACGAGCCCTTCGCGCTGCCGGCAATCCTGCCCCGACACGATCCGGCCGATGGCTTCGTGTCCAACCTGTACGCCTCGCTGGACGCGCTGCCGATCGGTGCGCGGGTCGGGACCTCGTCGCTGCGTCGCCAGGCGCAGCTGCGCGCGCTGCGCCCGGACCTGGAACTGCTGGACCTGCGCGGCAACGTCAACACCCGCCTGGCCAAGCTCGACAATGGTGGCTACGACGCCATCGTGCTGGCCGTGGCCGGCCTGGAGCGTCTGGGCCTGGGTGAGCGCATCGTCGCGCGCCTGCAGCCGCCGCAGTGGTTGCCGGCCCCGGCGCAGGGCGCGGTGGCGGTGGAGTGCGATGGCGGCAATGCGCACCTGAGGGCGCTGTTCGGCCAGCTTGATGACGCGGCTACCCGTGCCTGCGTGGAAGCCGAGCGGGCAATGAACCGTGCGCTGCATGGCAGCTGCCATGTGCCGGTGGCGGCCATCGCGCAGTGGCAGGGCGACGACCTGCACCTGCAGGGGCTGGTTGGCAGCGCCAGCGATGGCCGTGCGGTGCGTGCCGAGGCGGTGGGCCCGGCCAATGCCCCGGAAGCGCTGGGCCAGCGCGTGGCGAACATGCTGCTGGATGCCGGTGCCGGCGAACTGCTGAACGTCTGAACCATCGCAGGTAGTGCCGGCCGCTGGCCGGCAACCTCGTGCCCCGATTGAATGCAGTTGCCGGCCAGCGGCCGGTACTGCCGAAAGCAGAACGGGCGCCGTAGGCGCCCGTTCTGCTTATTTGAACTTGTAGACCACGTTCATCGTGGTCAGCGTATCGGTCTTGCGCTTGTCGACAGCGACGTCGCTGTTGTAACGCGCCTGCCAACCGGCCTTCAGCGCCAGGTGCTCGTTCATGCTCACCGACACGCCGAAGTCGTTCTGGCCGAAGGTGTTGTACGAACCGGACTCGACCAGCAGCGTGTTCACCAGATCGGTGTTGTCGGTCAGCGAGTACTTCATGTCGAACAGGCCACGGCCGATCATGCCGGTGCGGGTGCGGTCGTCCTCGGTGCTGTGGGTGCGGCGCACACCGGGACCGATCTGCGCGTCGAACGAGAAGCGCTCGGTGTTCCACAGGCGGGTGCCGTAACCCAGGCCGAACGAGCTCTGGCGGTCGTAGGTGGCGAAGTCATCGCGCTCGGTACGCACCGTGGCGGTCAGCTGGCGGTGCTCGCCCAGCTGCAGCGCGCTGCCGGCACTGCCGGTGTAGCGATTGGCCGTGGTGTTGTTGCGGCGGGTGGTGGTGCCGTCATCGCGGGTCTCGGTCACCTTGGAGCTGGAGCGCAGGCCGGCCAGGTCCATGCTGTGAACCCAGTCGCCGTCGGTGTAGCGAAGGCGCAGGCGGCCGTTGAAGCTCTCGGTGCTGCTGTTGCCGCGTGCCGAAGCGAAGCCGAGCTCGCCGCCACTGCCGCTCCACGGCGAGGACATCGCCGCCAGTTCGGAGGCATCCTGTGCGTACGCGAGCGGCGCGCACAGCAGCAGGGGGATCAGCAGGGACACGCGCAGGAACATCGGGACTACTCCGAAGCGGTTGACAGCCGGTGATGATACTGGAAGCGTGATGGCGGTCCGAATCGATCCAAACGCCCGCTTCAGCAGACGTTGCCGCGACCGCCCATTCAGGGCAGATCGACGCGCAACGCCGGGTCGTTGAAGCGCGAATAGCGCAGCCGCAGCTGGAAACTGCGGCCATTGCTGCTGCCGCTGCGCACGATCTGGCGTGGCAGGCCCTGGGCATCCACCCAGTACTCCAGGCGTTCGCCGGGCTGGTTTCCGCGCAGCCGGTAGTGACGGGTCTCGACCCCGTCCAGCGCCTGGCTGCCGAGATCTTCGGCCTTCAGGTCGGCGGGCAGGGGGTCGGCCGGCAGCGGGTTGCGCCACTGCTCGAGCAGGCCGGGCGGGGCCGGCACCTGGCGGATCGCACCGTCGGCCTGCAGGAACAGGGTGTCGCCGATGATGGTCTGCGGCCCGGCCGGGGTCTCCACCCGGAAACGGTCGGGTGCAACGAAGTCCATGGCGCTGCGTACCCGCTGCGGCGCGCCCAGCACTTCCAGTTCGGCGTGGAAGCTGCGCAGGGCGGCGAAACGCTGGCTGGCGCCCAGCACCGCCTGTGCCGGATCGGCGGCGGGTACCGGGGCCTCGGTGCCCGCCGGCGCCGGCGCGCGATCGCAGGCGGCCAGCAGCAGGCAGGCCAGCAGGGACAGGGCAGACAACCGGCGCATCGGGCATTCCATGGGGTGGGGGCGACCACGATAGCCCAAACGTCCCACACAAGACCCGCGACTCGGACATAATCGGGGGCATGGACCGATACGAACGCATCACCGCCCTGCATCGTCTGCTCAAGTCCGCACGCTATCCGGTGACGGTGGCGACCCTGCAGGACAAGCTCGGTTGTTCCCGTGCCACCGTCTACCGCGACCTGGCCTTCCTGCGCGATGCGCTGATGGCACCGATCGAGGGCGACGGCGAAGCAGGCTTCCGTTACCAGGCCGACGAGAGCGACCGCTTCGAACTGCCTGGCCTATGGCTCAGCTCGGAGGAGCTGCATGCCCTGCTGGCTTCGCAACACCTGCTGGCGCGCACCGGCGGTGGCGTGCTGTCTTCGGTGCTGGCGCCGCTGCAGCAGCGCATCGAGAGCCTGCTGGCGGCCCAGGCGGGCGTGTCCAGCTGGCCGGTGGACCGCGTGCGGGTGATTCCGCACCGTGGCCGCAAGTTTGACGAAGGCAGCTTCCGCAGCGTCGCATCGGCCGTGCTGGAGCGCCGCCAGCTGGCGTTCGAGTACCGTGCCCGTTCCACCGACGAGCCGACCAAGCGTACCGTCTCGCCGCAGCGCCTGACCCATTATCGCGACAACTGGTACCTGGATGCCTGGGACCATGACCGCGAGGCGCTGCGCAGTTTCGCCGTGGACCGCATCCACAAGGCACGGGTGATCGACAGCACCGCCCGCGATGTCGCCGACAGCGAGCTGGACGAGCAGCTCGGCGCCAGCTATGGCATTTTTTCGGGTGCGCCGAAGGGCTGGGCGACCATCCTGTTCAGCGCCAAGGCCGCGCGCTGGGTGGCCGACGAGCACTGGCATTCCAAGCAGCAGGGCCGCTTCCTGGCCGATGGCCGCTACGAACTGAAGGTGCCGTACAGCGTCTCGCGCGAGCTGCTGATGGACGTGCTGCACTATGGTTCGGATGCCGAGATCATCGAGCCGATCATGCTGCGCGAGCAGGCCAAGGCGCTGCTTGAGCTCGCCCTGAGCAACTACGACAACTCCTGACATTCCCCCCGAGAACCCTTCCGCCCATGAAGAAGACCCTGTTGCTGCCCCTGCTCGCCGCTGCGCTGGCCCTGACCGCCTGCGGCACGTCCGGCGAGCCCTCGCAGAAGCTGGTGGTGGCCGCCACGGCCGTGCCGCATGCCGAGATCCTCGAGGTGGTCAAGCCGATCCTCAAGCAGGAAGGCGTGGACCTGGACGTGCGCGTGTTCAATGACTACGTGCAGCCCAACGACCAGCTGGTGCAGAAGCAGGTGGACGCCAACTACTTCCAGACCGAGCCGTACCTGGATGCCTACAACCGCGATCGCAAGACCGATCTGGTGAAGGTGATCGGCGTGCACATCGAGCCGTTCGGCGCCTATTCGCGCAAGGTCAAGTCGCTGGCCGAGCTGCGCGAAGGCGCAGATGTGGTGATCCCGAACGACCCGAGCAACAACAGCCGCGCGCTGATCCTGCTGCACAAGGCCGGCGTGATCGAGCTGAAGGATCCGGCCAACGCGCTGTCGACCCTGCGTGACATCACCGCCAACCCGAAGAACCTGAAGTTCCGCGAACTCGACTCGGCGATGCTGCCGCGCGTGCTGGACCAGGTGGACCTGGCACTGATCAACACCAACTACGCGCTGGATGCCGGCCTCAACCCGACCAAGGACGCTCTGGCGATCGAGAGCAAGGATTCGCCCTACGTGAACTTCCTGGTCGCGCGCCCGGACAACAAGGACGACGCCCGTGTGCAGAAACTGGCCAAGGCCCTGACCAGTCCGCAGGTGAAGGCCTTCATCGAGACCAAGTACAAGGGCGCGGTGCTGCCGGCGTTCTGACCGTGTACTGAC
>NZ_JAOBZT010000120.1:0-5896 GCF_029839005.1 Stenotrophomonas sp. GD03958
ACGATCAGGGCACAAAAAAAACGCCCCGCGGATGCGGGGCGTTCTCGGCACGACCTACGCGGGCGATCAGCCCTGGTAGTCGCGCACGTCGCTGCCGGTGTAGACCTGGCGCGGACGGCCGATCTTCATTTCCGGATCGACCTGCTGTTCCAGCCAATGCGACACCCAGCCGGAGGTACGGCCCAGGGCGAACATGACGGTGAACATTTCGGTCGGGATCTGCAGCGCCTTGTAGATGATGCCGCTGTAGAAATCGACGTTCGGGTACAGCTTGCGGGCGACGAAGTACTCGTCCTGCAGCGCAGCCTGTTCGAGCTTCACGGCCACGTCCAGCAGCGGATCCTGCACGCCCAGCTGCTTGAGCACCTTGCTGGTCATCTCGCCGATGACCTTGGCGCGCGGGTCGAAGTTCTTGTAGACGCGGTGGCCGAAGCCCATCAGGCGGAAGCCGGAGGTCTTGTCCTTGGCCTTGACCACGGCGGACTCGACGTTGTCGGCACTGCCGATTTCTTCCAGCATCTTCAGCACGGCTTCGTTGGCACCACCGTGGGCCGGACCCCACAGCGCGGTGACACCCGCAGCGACCGACGCGTACGGGTTGGCACCGGTCGAACCGACCAGGCGCACGGTCGAGGTCGAGGCGTTCTGCTCGTGGTCGGCGTGCAGGATGAACAGCAGGTCCAGCGCCTTCACCACGTCCGGGTTCAGGTCGTACTGGCCGTCGGCCGACTCGAAGGTCTGCTTCAGGAAGCGGCTGACGTAGTCCAGCGAGGTGTCCGGCTTGTTGGCCGGCAGGCCCTTGCCGTGGCGGTAGATCAGTGCCGACAGGGTCGGCACCTTGGCGATCAGGCGCACGGCGGCCTTGCGGCGCTGTTCGGCGTCGGACAGGTCCAGCGAGTCGTGGTAGATGGCCGACAGCTGCGCGATCGCGGCCGCCAGGATCGCCATCGGGTGGGCATCCTTGGCGAAGCTGCCGATCAGGGTGTTGATCGACTCATCGACGTTGGCTTCGGCGGTCAGCTCATCGGTGAAGGCCTTCAGCTGCTCGGCGCTCGGGCGCTCGCCGTTGATCAGCAGGTAGGCCACTTCGACGTAGCTCGACTTTTCCGACAGCTGTTCGATCGGGTAGCCACGGTACAGCAGCACGCCCTTGTCGCCGTCGATGTAGGTGATGGCGGACTTGCAGCTGGCCGTCGCGGTGAAGCCGGAATCGTAGGTGAAGAATCCCGTTTCCTTGGTCAGCTTCGCGATGTCGACGCAGTCGTTGCCAAGGGTGGGTTTGATGACGGGCAGAACGACCGACTTGTCGCCGGCGTTGAGCGTGACCTGATCAAGATCGGACACTGTGTGCGCTCCTTCATGGGAAGGCGCCTGCCCAAGCGCATTGGTCAGGCACGTGAATGACGTCCTCGGCCTGTGCCGGGGATCAGGTCATTATCGCACAGCAGCATTTGCCCGGCGCTAGACAGAAGTCGTATACGACAGGCAGCCAGACACAGGCCGTTGAGCGGCCCGGATCGGCAAAAGCGTTGTCACACGAACGCAGTGTTCCGTCCATCCAAACGCCCGTTGGGTTGGCGTTGGGGAAAAACAAACGGCCGCGCAGAGCGCGGCCGTTGGTTCGAAGCTGGATCGACAGATCAGCGCGCGTAGCGCTTCTGGAACTTGTCGATACGGCCCGAGGTGTCGATGACCTTGTGCTTGCCCGTGTAGAACGGGTGCGAAGCCGAGGAAATTTCAACCTTGACCAGCGGGTATTCGTTGCCGTCTTCCCACTGGATGGTTTCCTTCGTCGCCATGGTGGAGCGGGTCAGGATCTTGAAATCGGAGGTGACGTCATGGAAGACGACGTCGCGGTAGTTCGGATGGATATCGGCCTTCATGGGCTCACACCGTAAATGGGCTGGTGGTCAAGAGCGGCATTATAAGCACCGGTTGCCGCCCGGGGCAACCGGTGCCGGGCCACGGACGTCAGTCCGCGCCCAGGGCCTGGCGCACCAGGGCCTCGAAACGCTGCTGGTCGTAGGCCATCAGCAGATCGCAGTTGTCCGGCTGGCCGGTCTGGCGGTTCCAGTCGACGATGGTGGCGCCGCGGCTGAACGTGCCGTTCAGCTCTACGTTCAGCGGGCGCGACTCGACCCGCAGCTGCCCTTCGGGGTTCAGCGCCCAGGCCATGGCCACCGCATCGGCGGTGTACCAGCGCCCGCCCTTGCTGTCTTCGGACAGGCCACGGGTCTTGCGCGAGATCAGTTCGTAGAAGCGGGCGCGATCGGAATCGGCCTGCAGCCACTTCTCGGCGTCCTGCAGCGGCAGGCCATGGGCGACGGTGGCCTCCCAGTCCGACACCAGCAGGTGCTTGAACGAGGTGAACACCACGTGCGCCGCTTCCGGGTCGAACGCAATGTTGAATTCGGCCGCCGGGGTGATGTTGCCGTGGCAGGTGACCGCGCCGCCCATCACCACGATGCGCTTGATGCGCTCGGGCAGGGTCGGGTCCAGCTTCAGTGCCAGGGCAAGGTTGGTCAGCGGGCCCAGCATCACCAGCATCAGTTCGCCGGCGTGCTCGTGCGACAGGCGCAGGATGGCCAGTGCGGCGTGCTCGGCTTCGGCCTGGCGGCTCGGCGGCGGCAGGTCCACGTCGCCGTAGCCGTCACGGCCATGCACGTGGGCAGCGTCGACGGAGGGATGCAGCAGCGGATCCGGGCTGCCGGCAAACACCGGTACGTCGGTGCGGCCGACGATGTCGCAGAGCTTGAGGGCGTTGCGGACGGTGTACTGCAGGCCGACATTGCCGGCGGCGATGGTCAGGGCGACCACGTCATGCCGTTCGTCGGCGAAGGCCATCAGCAGGGCCAGGGCGTCGTCCACACCGGGGTCGGTGTCGATCAACAGCGGGATCTTGTGGGTCATCGTTGCCGTCTTCAGATCGGCAACGAAGTGTGGACCGGGATGATGACCGTTGCAAGTACGGGGGCTGGGGTTCGGCAGGGCTGTGCCCTGCACCCGCCGAATCAACGGCATTCACCAGAGCAACGGCAAAAGCGGGTTTCCTGGGGAATGGCGGGGTGGATCCGGTTGCGGGGGACGCTGCAAGTACGTCCATGTAAGCTCGGTCGCCGCATCCATGCGGCTCACGCCCCCGCAACCGGATCCACCCCGCCTTCGACAGATTTCCGCGGCTGTTGGTGGGTGTCGACCTTGGTCGACACATCCATGCAATGCGTGGATGAACATGGAGTAGATCCACGCCACGCGTGGATGCGTGGATGTGTGGACCAAGGTCCACACCCATCAAGGTGGCGCTACGCCGAGGCGTAACGCACGGCGGTGCCGATCCAGCGCTGCACCACACGATCGGCCAGCGCGGGTTGCTGGTCCAGCAGGCGCTCGGCCAGGTCATGCACGCCGGGCAGCAGGCCGGCGTCGCGGGCCAGGTCGGCAATGCGGAAACCGGCCAGGCCGGTCTGCCGGGTACCCAGCAATTCACCGGGGCCGCGCAGTTCCAGATCCTTCTCGGCGATGACGAAACCATCGTTGGTTTCGCGCATGGTCTGCAGGCGCTCGCGCGCCATCTGCGAAAGCGGCGCCTGGTACAGCAGCACGCAGCGCGACACCGCCGAACCACGGCCGACGCGGCCACGCAGCTGGTGCAGCTGGGCCAGGCCGAGGCGCTCGGCGTTCTCGATCACCATCAACGAGGCATTCGGCACGTCCACGCCCACTTCGATGACGGTGGTCGCCACCAGCAGGTCGATCTGTCCGGCCTTGAACGCCACCATCGTGGCCAGCTTTTCGGCGGCCTTGAGGCGGCCATGCACCAGCCCCACGCGCACGCCGGGCAGCAGTGCCTGCAGCGATTCGTAGGTGGCCTGCGCGGGCGTTGCATCGAGTTCTTCGCTTTCTTCGATGAGCGTGCACACCCAGTACACCTGCCGCCCTTCCTGGCAGGCCAGCGCGATGCGCTCGATCAGTTCCGGGCGCCGGTCATTGTTGAGTGCGACCGTCTGCACCGGTGTACGCCCCGGCGGCAGTTCGTCGATGGCCGACACATCCAGGTCCGCGTATTCGGACATCGCCAGCGTGCGCGGAATCGGTGTGGCGGTCATCACCAGCTGGTGCGGCACGCTGTTGCCGCCTGCGCCCTTGTCGCGCAGCGCCAACCGCTGGTGCACGCCGAAGCGGTGCTGCTCGTCGACGATGGCCAGTGCCAGGTCCTGGAACACCACTGCCTCCTGCATCAGCGCGTGGGTACCAACCACCACCTGCGCTTCGCCGCTGGCGACCTGCTCCATTACCTTGGCGCGCGCCTTGCCGGTGACTTTGCCGGCCAGCCAGGCGATGCGCACACCGAGCGGTTCCAGCCAGCCGCGCAGGTTGTTGAGATGTTGTTCGGCCAGCAGCTCGGTGGGCGCAGCCAATGCAACCTGCTTGCCCTGCTCCACCGCCAGCATCGCCGCCAGCGCGGCGACCACGGTCTTGCCGGAACCGACGTCGCCCTGCACCAGCCGCAGCATCGGGCTGGGCCGCGCGAGGTCTTCACGGATCTGCTTGAACACGCGCGCCTGCGCGCCGGTGAGCGCGAACGGCAGCTGCTTCAGCAGCGCCTTGGCCAGCTTGCCGGGACCGGCCAGTGGCGGCGCATGGTGTGCCTGCAATGCAATGCGCTGGCGACGCAGGCTGAGGTGGTGGGCCAGCAGTTCTTCCAACGCCAGGCGGCGCTGCGCGGGGTGGGTGCCGGCGGCCAGCGCGGCCAGATCGGCATCTGGTGGCGGCCGGTGCACGGTCAGCAGCGCGCTGCGCAGTGACGGCAGCCCGAGGCCATCGAGCCAGCCGCTGGGCAGCAGTTCCAGCGCGCTTTCCTCGGGCAGGCGGTCCAGCGCCTGGCCGATCAGCTTGCGCATGGTCATCGGGCCGACGCCTTCGACGGTGGGATACACCGGGTCGAGGCGGTCGCCGAGTTCGGGATCGTCGTTGCGGCCCAGCACCTGGTAGCTGGGATGGACGATTTCCAGGCCGAGGTGGCCGGGCTTGGGCGTACCGAAGCAGCGCAACCGGTTGCCGACCGCGAACTGACCGACCTGCTGCTGGCGGAAATGGAAGAAGCGCAGCACCAGGGTGCCCTGCCCTTCGTCTTCCACCGCCACCTTCAGCATCGGCCGGTAGCGCATGCCGCGCTCGACTGCGACCACCCGCCCTTCCACCTGCGCCGGTACGCCGTTGCGCAGGTCTTCAATGCGGGTCAGCCGGGTACGGTCTTCATAGCGCAGTGGCAGATGAAGCCAGAGATCCTGCAGGGTGGCCAGGCCACGCGCCTGCAGTTTGGCGGCCACGGCCGGACCGACGCCCGCGAGCATCGCCAGGGATGCTTCGCCGGACGGTGACAGGACCGGGGTGACCGCCGCCTTGCGTGCCACGTGGCGGTCAGTCGATGACCATCACCGCGTCGACCTCGAAGTTGGCGCCCTTCGGCAGGCCGGAGACTTCGATGGTGGAACGGGCCGGGTACGGGGCCTGGAAATAGTCCTGCATGACCGCGTTGACCTTGGCGAACTCGCCCAGGTCGGTCAGGTACAGGCCCAGGCGCACGACCTTGTCCAGCGAGCCGCCCGCGGCTTCGGCCACGGCCTTGAGGTTGTCGAAGGCGCGGCGGGCCTGCGCCTCGACGTCACCGGTGCCGACGATGTCGCCGGTGGCCGGGTCGAGCGGAATCTGGCCGGAGAAGTACACGGTGTTGCCGGCGCGCACGGCCTGCGAGTACGGGCCGATGGCGGCGGGGGCCTTTTCGGTGTTGATGATCTGGCGGGACATGGGTCGCTCCGGTGCTTGGGGGAAAACAGAGCGGTGATTGTACCGGGTGGGGGTGCATCCACGCATGGCGTGGATCTACCGCGCCGCT
>NZ_JAOBZT010000121.1:0-5875 GCF_029839005.1 Stenotrophomonas sp. GD03958
GGGCATCCACGCATGGCGTGGATCTACCGGGGCAGGGTCCGTGCTTTGGCGTCAGGCTCCGCTGAAGGTATCCACCAGCAGCTTCACGTTCAGCACCACGATCACCAGCGCGATCACCCAGGCGATCGCGCCGAGCCAGCGCGGTGCCACCAGCGCACCCATCGTCACCTTGTCGGTCACGATCCGAACCAGGGGAATGATCGCGAACGGCAGCTGCATCGACAGCACCACCTGGCTCAGCACCAGCAGCTTCACCGCGCCCTGGTCGCCGAACAGCAGGATCACCACCACCACCGGAATGATCGCCAGCGCGCGCGTGATCAGCCGACGCAGCCACGGCGGCAGGCGCAGGTGCAGGAAGCCTTCCATCACGATCTGGCCGGCCAGCGTGGCGGTCACTGTCGAATTCAGGCCCGACGCCAGCAGGGCCACTGCGAACAACGTCGCCGCCGCGCCCACCCCCAGCATCGGCGCCAGCAGCTGGTGGGCCTGCTCGATGTCTTCCACATCAAATCGGCCATTGGCATGGAACACGGCTGCCGCCAGGATCAGGATGCTGGCGTTGATGAACAGTGCCAGGGTCAGCGCAAGGGTGCTGTCGGTAACCGCCCAGCGCAGCGCGCTGCGGCGGCCTTCATCGGTACGCGGGTAGGCGCGGGTCTGCACGATGGACGAATGCAGGTAGAGATTGTGCGGCATCACCGTGGCACCGATGATGCCGATCGCGATGTACAGCGCGTGCGGATCGGTCACCACCTGCGCGCGCGGAATGAAGCCGCCCAGCACCGCCATCACTGACGGCGCAGCCATCGCGATCTGCACTACGAAGCAGGCGAAGATCACCATCAGCAGCGCGATCACGAAGGCTTCCAGCGCACGGAAGCCGCGGTTCATCAGCAGCAGAACCAGCAGCGTATCCAGCGCAGTGATGACCGCGCCCCAGAGCAGTGGCAGGTCGAACAGCAGCTTCAGCGCGATCGCGGTGCCGATCACCTCGGCCAGGTCGCAGGCGATGATCGCTGCCTCGCACAGCGCCCACAGCGCCAGGTTCACCGGCTTCGGGTACCTCGCGCGGCAGGCCTGCGCCAGGTCCATGCCGGTGGCGATACCCAGCCGTGCCGACAGCGCCTGCAGGATCACCGCCATCAGGTTGGAGACGAGGATGACCGACAGCAGCAGGTAGCCGAAGCGCGAACCACCGGCGAGGTCGGTGGCCCAGTTGCCCGGGTCCATGTAGCCGACCGAGATCATGTAGCCGGGGCCAAGGAAGGCCAGCAGGCGGAACCACCAGTGACCCTTTTCGGGCACCGCGACCGAGGCGTTGAGCGCGCCCAGGCTGGCCGGGGTGGAAGCCGAAGGGTCGCGGGGCGCCAGAGTGTTCATGGATCCGAATATAGCCACTGCTATAGTCATTAGCAATGTGAAACAATCGTCTTTGTCGTGTGACTGGTCCAGAATTCAGGTTCAACACCGGATTGCACCGGAAGGACAGGCGCAGGCGTGGGCAAGACCGACGATTCGACATCGCTGAAAAGCACCCCCTTGATCGAGGCCGAGCGCCAGGTCGAGAGCTTCCGGCAAGTGCGCGAGGCGCACCGGATGGAGCTGGTGGAGGACTATGTCGAGTTGATCTCGGACCTGCTGGCCGACGGCGGCGAGGCCCGCCAGGTCGACATCGCCACCCGCCTGGGCGTGGCCCAACCCACCGTGGCGAAGATGCTGCGGCGCCTGGCCCGCGATGGCTGGGTGGTGCAGCGGCCGTACCGCGGCGTGTTCCTGACCCCGGAAGGCGAAGCGCTGGCCCATGCCAGCCGCCAGCGCCACCAGACCGTGGAGCGATTCCTGCTGGCGCTGGGAGTCGACGCGGATACCGCGCGGCGCGATGCCGAGGGCATCGAGCACCATGTGAGCGAGCAGACGCTGGCGCTGTTCGAGGCGTTCGTGCGCAAGGCCGAGGGCGGCTGAGCAGACCGCTGGGGCTGGGCCCTGCAGGCCGGAGGTTGGAGGCCGTTGTGGGGCAGGGAAGCGGGTCAGAGCCCTTTCCGGCGGAAAGGGATCCGAGCCCCGGGGCCGATCGTCAGCCGCGACGGAACGCGGCGGGGGTACGGGCGCCGACGATGATCATGCGGATCATCGTGGAAATCTGTTCGACCAGTTCAGGATCCTTCTCCGGCGGCAGGTCCATGGCGGTGGCGCCCATCGCGAACACCAGCCGGGTGATGGCCTTGGCCACCAGTTCCGGTGCGTGCAGCACCGCGCCATCCAGCGCGGCCAGGCGCACCAGGTCGTGCTGCAGCTCTTCTTCGAAGTAGTGCAGCTCGCGTTCGACCGCGTGCTTGAAGTCGTCCGAGCCGACCGCGCCTTCGCGCAGCAGCACGTGCAGCAGCTTGTCGTCGGCGCGCAGCTGCTCCATGAAGGTCTCCACCGAGACCCGCACCACGCTGGTGGCGGTGGAGGTGGCGCGCTGGCGGGCTTCGCCGATGATGGTGCGCAGCGAGCGGCCGGCTGCATCGATCAGCGCCACGGCCAGTTCGTCCATGTCGCGGAACTGCCGGTAGAAGCTGTTCGGCGCGATGCCGGCCTCACGTGCCACTTCGCGCAGGCTGAGCGTGGACAGGCTGCGGTGCGGCCCGATCAGCTTCAGGGCGGCAGCCAGCAGATCCTCGCGGCTCACCGTACGGCGGGCCGGGCTGTTGGCATCTTCAGGCGTCGACAAGGCGGTGGCGGCGGCCATGGGGGTTCCGGTGGGGCGAGGCTGAATCATACCCAATCCGGTTCAATATACACATGTATACACAGGTGTGTGTGCGCCCGTATAGTGCGCCCATGAGCGCTGTCGTCCGTCCGTCCCTGTTCTCTCCGTACCGCTGGGTCTCGCCGTCGCTGTTCGATTTCTGGGCGGGCCAGCTCAATCCCCTGTGGACCCTGCGTGAGCCGGTGGCCCGCCTGGTCCGGCGTGAGCCGGCAGGCCAGGGCGCGGCGACCCTGGTCCTGCGCACCAACCGGCACTGGGCCGGCATGCGCGCCGGCCAGCACGTCACCCTGGGCGTGGAGCTTGACGGGCGCCTGTGCCAGCGCAGCTACAGTCCCACCGTCCTGGGGCCGCGCGAGCTGGCGATCACCGTCAAGGCCATCGAGGGCGGTCGGGTCAGCCAGCATCTGGTCAAGCATGCGCGACCGGGCGAGCTGTTCCGGCTGGAGGCTGCGTTCGGTGAATTCCAGTTGCCGACGGCGGCGCCGGTGCTGCTGCTGGCCGCCGGCAGTGGCATCACGCCGATGCGCAGCCTGCTGCGCGAGGCCTGCCAGCGCCCGCTGGCCGCGCCGGTGGACCTGTTCTATTGGGAGCGCCGTGCCGCCCACCTGCAGTTCCGTGATGAGCTGCAGGCACTGGCCGCGCGCCAGCCGAACCTGCGCGTGCACCTGCTGACCACCCGCGAGGGTGAGGTGCCGGCCGCGCGAATCGATACCCATGATCTGCAGGTGGCCGGCGATGACACGCCGCTGGCGCAGCGCCATGTGCTGGCCTGCGGCCCGGACGGCTTCGTTGCTGCCGCGCGTGAGCGCCTGGCGCACCAGGTGGCTGGGTTCCAGGCCGAAGCCTTCACCCCGCCGGCGCCGCTGCGCGATGCCAGCAGCGAAGGCGAGGTGTCGCTGACGCTTGCGCGCAGTGGCCGCCAGCTGAGCGTGCCGCGTGGCCGCTCGCTGCTGGAAAGCCTGGAAGCGCATGGCATCAAGCCCAAGCATGGTTGCCGCATGGGCATCTGCAATACCTGCACATGTGATCGCGTCATTGGCGCCACCCGCCATCTGCGCACCGGCGACCTGCAGTCCGAATCGGCACAGCCGGTGCGGATCTGCGTGAGCGCACCGACCACCGACCTGACTTTGGATCTCTGAGGACGCCTGCCATGACCCGCGCTACCGACCGTGCCCTGAGTACTGCCGAGATGCATGCCTTCGGTGAGGAACTCGACGCGATCCGCGACCGTGTGATCGGCAGCCTCGGCGCCTCCGATACCCGCTACATCCGCCGCGTGGCCGCCGCCGTGCGCTGGTTCGGCGTGGGTGGCCGTGGCCTGCTGTTCCTGGCGGCCTTTTCGCCGCTGTTCTGGATGCCGCTGCTGTGGCCGGCCGCGATCACCGGCACGCTGCTGCTGGCGCTGTCGAAGATCCTGGAGAACATGGAGCTGGGCCACAACGTGATGCACGGCCAGTTCGACTGGACCGGTGATCCCAAGCTCAATGGCAACACCTACGAGTGGGACATCGTTGCCACCGCCGACAACTGGCGCAAGACCCACAATTTCCGCCACCACACCTACACCAACGTGCGTGGCATGGACGATGACATCGGTTATGGCCTGCTGCGCATCTTCCCGGAACAGCGCTGGAAGCCGTTCTACCTGCTGCAGCCGATCATCGCGCCGATCTTCGCGCTGCTGTTCCAGTGGGGTGTGGCCGCGCAGGACCTTCGCCTTGGCCGCTGGCTGAAGGGCCGCATCAGCGGCCGTGCGATGTGGCTGCAGACCCGCCCGGTGGCGCGCAAGATGGCCCGCCAAGTGCTGAAGGACTACGTGTTCTTCCCGCTGCTGGCCGGTCCGTTCTTCCTTACCGTGATGCTGGGCAACCTGGTCGCCAACGGCCTGCGCAACATCTGGACCTACGTGATCATCTTCTGCGGGCACTTCACCGCCGAATCGGAAACCTTCCCCAAGGAGTGCCTGCGCAATGAGTCGCGCGGCCACTGGTACCTGCGCCAGCTGCGCGGTTCGTCCAACATCAGCGGTGGCTTCCTGATCAACGTGCTGTCGGGCAACCTCAGCCACCAGATCGAGCACCATTTCTACCCGGATCTGCCGGCCAACCGCTATGCGGCCATCGCCAAGGAAGTGAAGGACATCTGCCGCCGTTACGGCCAGCACTACAACAACGGCTCGCTGCCGCGTCAGTTCGGCCAGGTGGTCTGGCGCATCCTGCGTCACGCGTTCCCGAGCAAGCCGCGCCGCCTGCCGATGTCGGACATCATGTCCGCACCGGCATCGGCCAACGCGGGCTGATCGACTCAGCCCGCTTTCGCCAGGTCCGCCTGCTCGCGGTCCAGGCGTCGCAGGAACACCTGCATTTCCTTGCGTGCCTGCTGGTCGCCCTTGCTGCCGGCCACGCTCAGGCCGCGTTGCCATGCTTCGCGCGCCGCCTGCGGCTGGCCACTGGCCAGCCAGGCCTTGCCCAGCAGCTTCCACGCCGCCGAGTACTGCGGATCAAGCACCACGCAACGGCCCAGATGGGTGGCCGCGCGCACAGGGTTGCCGGCATCCAGCCAGCCCTTGCCCAAGCCGAAGCGCAGCAGCGCGCCGTCCTTGCCGGCGGCGAGCATGCATTCCAGAGCTTCGATGTTCATCAGCGCACCTCCACCAGCAGCTCGGCCGGGCCTGGCTGGAAGCGGCCGCGATGGAACAGCAGCGGCGCGCCGCCGTTCTCGTGCACGTCGATGATGCGGCCGGCCAGCAGCAGGTGATCGCCCACCGGCCACTGTGCGTGGCGGGTACAGGTGAGATGGGCGACCGCACCGGCGATGCGCGGTGGGGCGTCCTCGTCGTCATCCAGCAATGCCAGGCCGTCGAAGCGGTTGCGGACCTGCGGATCGGCAAAGCGCCGGGCCAGCGCTTCCTGGTCGGCCGCCAGCACGCTGATCGCAAAGCGGGTGGCGCGCTGGAAGGTGGACAGGCTCTGCGCGTGCAACGCCAGGTTCCACAGCACCAGCGGCGGCTGCAATGACACCGGCACGAACGAATTGATGGTCAGGCCGATGGGTTTACCCTGCGCATCGCGCGCGCAGACGATGGCCACGCCGGTAGGAAAGTGGCCGAGCAGCCGC
>NZ_JAOBZT010000122.1:0-5804 GCF_029839005.1 Stenotrophomonas sp. GD03958
TCAACAGTCCTCAATCATGGCGAACTGTTGCGACGAGCGCGGCAATGCGGCAACGCGCATGGGGCGCTGCGGGGCGCGCCCATCATCGATTCGGGCAGCTGCGCCTGCCCCGTGAGGCTTGCCCAGACCAGGGTGGTAGCCAGTACTCCTGCCAGGTACGCCACCGATACCGCGCCGATCACCAGACCCGCGGCATGCTCCAGCCACGGAAGCAATCGGCAACACCCCTGTGCCCGGCGCGGGTGGCTGCCAAGCCACGCCATCAGCAGGCCGAGCGACAGCGCGACGCCGGCCAGGCAGGCCACGTAAGCGGCCTTGGTATCCATGTCGGCAACGAGGCCGCTGACCAGGGCTGCAACCGCGAACTGCAGCGTCCAGTTGTTGATGCTGGCGAGCGCCAACAGGCATCCAGCCTCGGCATGCGGCCAACGGGAGCGGGCCGTCAGGCCCCAGGGCATCTGCAGGGAAAGCGGAGAGAGGGAGGTCAGCCCGGCGTCGCGCAGGCACATGCCCGCCAAGCGCAGCAGCAGCAGGCAGCCCGCGCACTCCATCGCCAGCGTCCACAGGCCGCGGTTTCCCAGCATGCCCGCCGCAACGAAGGCCATGGCGCAGATGATGCCCGTGCCGATGGCGATACCGAACGATGCGGCCACGGCGGCGTGCCCGCCAGCGCCCATCGCGGTGCGCAGGATCTTCGCGTGATTCGACGCAGGCAGGAGCATGGCGAAGCCGTACAGCACCGCGACGATGAAGAACTGCTGCACGAAAACCTGCCACCAAACTACAGAAAGTGCCGAGTGTGGGCTGCGGTGAATGCGCCGTATTGAACGCTATTGCGACAGGCGCGAATTACCGGCATCAGCCCAGCCACAGCGACAGGGCGATCCATAGCGCCAGCGCAATCATCAGGAGCCCTGCGGCCCGTTCCAGCGAGGGCAGGGCACGCGCGAATCGACCCAGCACCCATGGGTGGCCGACCAGCGCGGCAACCAGCAGATCCCATAGCAGGACGATGCCGAACATCCACGCGCCATAGAAGAACTTTGTTGCGGCGCTGGCCTGCGGACCATTGAGCATCGCCGCCAGCGTTGCGTAGAACAGCGCATTCTTCGGGTTTAGCAGCGCAGACAGGGCTCCCAGCCCAGCCGCCCTCCACCATCCGTGGGCACCACCCGCTGGCGATCCGTCGACAGCTTCAGGTGCCTGCAACGTCGTCGAACCCGCATGGCGCAGGAACAGCGTACCGAGGTACAGCAGGAACCCGCAGCCTGCCAATTGCACCGCAATGAACCCTGCGCTGCCTGGGCGCAGCATGGCCGTTCCGGTGAAAGCGGCCACGATGAAGACGCCATTGCCGACGGCGATGCCTGCGCAGGCACCACTGGCAGTGCGCCAGCCCGAGGTGATCGCGGTGCGTGCAACGAGGAAGAAGTCGGGGCCGGGTGAGAGCAGGGCGAGAAAATGTACGGTGGCAATGACCAGGAATTGTTCCATCGGGTCCGGCGGCGGCTGGCTGGGGCGCCAGTGTGGGGATGCGCCGCGCGACCGTATTGAACGTTGTTGCAGGCTCAGCGCCGGTACTGGCCCGGGGTCGCACCGGCGTGGGCCTTGAAGACCCGCTGGAAATGGCTCTGGTCGGCGAACCCCAATGCATGGGCGACCACGGCCAGTGCCTGCCCTTCGCACAGCCGCCGCCGGGCCTCCTGGATGCGCTGGTCGATCTGCCAGGCGTGCGGGGTCAGGCCCGTGGCACGCCGGAAGGCGCGGATCAGCTGGTAGCGGCTCATGCCTGCCAGCGATGCCAGCTCCTGCAGGGCCGGGGTGTGTTCGAGCCGCTGGCGCAGAACGTCCATCACCGGCTGCACCCGCTGCTGTAATGCGGCATCTTCAGGCGGGCCAGCGACGGCTACACCATCGTGTTCATCCAGATCGCCGACGAACGCGATCAGGGCCGCTTCCTTGACGCTGACCGGATCGTCGGAGAACAGCGTCTGGTTGAGCTGGCAGTACTGCTGGTAGCGCGGGCGATGGTTGGAAATCCGGATCGGTTCCTGCTGCCAGTCGGGTTCGGGCAGGTCGTCATACTCGGCGCGGACCTCGGCCATCCAGCGCGCGTCCAGATGCAGCATCTGGTAGCTCCAGACCTGGCCGGGCAGGGGGTTGCAGGCATGCACGCGGCCTGCAGGTACGCCGACCAGGCTGCCAGGCTGCAGCAGGCGCGGTCCTTCCGCGGCGCCGGTGAACAGGCTGCTGCCGGCGTCCACGGCGCCGATCGAGAAGGTGTCATGGCTGTGCGGGCGATGGCAGGCGCGGCTGTCGCACGCCCGTCGGCTTTCGACGAAGGGCATGCGCGGGTCACGCCAGAATTCGGTGGCAGAGCGCATGCAGCGGTTCCGGGATGCAGGGGGCAACGCCCGCATGGTGCCATGTTCGGGGCAGGGCACGTCGAGGGTGTCTGCGCGATAATGCCGCCATGAGCATCCAAGAGCTTTCCCCCGCGCAGGCACGCGAGCGCCTGGCCCATGGCGCGGTGCTGATCGATGTGCGCGAGGCGCACGAGCGGGCCGGCGGGATGGCCGAGGGCGCGCGCGGCGTGGCCAAGGGCGAGCTGCAGGCCGACCCGGCCGCACACCTGCCGCGGCACGACCAGGAGATCCTGCTGATCTGCCAGAGCGGCAAGCGCTCGGCCGATGCCGCGCAGTTCCTGCTGCAGGCCGGCTACACCCACGTCGCTTCCGTGACCGGCGGCACCGTGGCCTGGCGCGAGCAGTCGCTGCCGCTGGTGCAGCCGCTGGCCAGCGCTGCCGACCGTGATTTCTACGACCGTTATTCGCGCCACCTGCTGCTGCCGCAGGTGGGCGAGGCCGGCCAGCGCCGGCTGCAGCAATCACGCGTGCTGGTGCTGGGCGCGGGTGGGCTGGGCGCGCCGGTTGGCTTCTACCTGGCCGCGGCCGGGGTAGGGCACCTGCGCTTCGCCGACCACGACCGGGTGGAGCGCAGCAACCTGCACCGGCAGATCGTGCATACCGAAGCCAGCGTCGGCCAGCTCAAGGTCGATTCGGCGCGCGAGCGGCTGCTGGCGTTGAACCCCTCGATCGAGGTCGAGGCCGTGCCTGAGCGGGTCACCTCCGAGAACGTGGATGCGCTGCTGGAGGGCGTGGACGTGGTGCTGGATGGGTCGGACAACTTCCCGCTGCGCTACCTGCTCAACGACGCCTGCATCACGCATGCCAAGCCGTTGGTGTATGCCGCCATCGAGCGCTTTGATGGCCAGGTCAGCGTGTTTGACGCCGGCCGCCAGCGCGGCGTGGCGCCGTGCTACCGCTGCCTGTTCCCGGAGCCACCGCCGCCGGAGTTCGCGCCGAACTGTTCCGAGGCCGGTGTGCTGGGTGTACTGCCGGGATTGGCTGGTGTGCTGCAGGCCACCGAAGTGCTGAAGCTGCTGCTGGGCATCGGCGAGCCGCTGGTCGGCCGCCTACTGCGCTTCGACGCGCTGGGCATGCGCTTCCGCGAGACCGGCATCCGGCCGGACCCGCACTGCCCGGTGTGCGCGCCGGACGTGCCATTCCCGGGGTATATCGATTACGCCGCGTTCTGCCGGGGTGGGTGAGGCTGGCCGGGGATTCATCCACGCATGGCGTGGATCTACCGGGGCGCGGCGGTTGTGCGTCATCCCGCATGGCGTGGATCTACCGGGGCGCGGCGGTTGTGCGTCATCCCGCATGGCGTGGATCTACTGTAGAGCCGAGCCCATGCTCGGCTGCTTCTGGCCTCGGCACGAAGAGCAGCCGAGCGTGGGCTCGGCTCTACAGGTCATGGCGCCCACCCAAGCATGTGCATGGTTTCGGGATGATGCCGGGGGTCACTCGCTGCATCGTTCCACCTCCAAGACAATCCGGCGCAACATGCGTGCTATTGCCGTCATCGGCATTGCTCTATTGTTGAACCCGATTCTGGATCTTGGGGAACACACCGCATGGCGGTAGAAGCAGCGACCAGCGAGCTGGTCAAGGTCGTCGCCCTGCTGGGCGCGGCGGTGGTGATGGTGCCTTTGTTCCGCCGGGCCGGCCTGGGCTCGGTGCTGGGCTACTTCGCTGCCGGCCTGGCGATCGGACCGTTCGGGCTGGGCTGGTTCTCCGACCCGCAGGCGATCCTGCATACCGCCGAACTCGGCGTGGTGATGTTCCTGTTCGTGATCGGCCTGGAAATGCGGCCCTCGCACCTGTGGAGCCTACGCAAGGAAATCTTCGGGCTGGGCACGCTGCAGATCGTCACCTGTGCGCTGGTGCTGACCAGCATCGCCAAGCTGTTTGGCCTGCCGTGGCAGGTGGCCTTCATCGGCGCCACCGGTTTCGTGCTGACCTCCACTGCGGTGGTGATGCAGCTGCTGGCCGAACGCGGTGACATCGCGCTGCCGTCGGGGCAGAAGATCGTCTCCATCCTGCTGTTCGAAGACCTGCTGATCGTCCCGTTGCTGGCGCTGGTGGCCTGGATGGCGCCGGGCGCGGGCAGTGCCGATGGCGAGGGTTCGCGCTGGCTGTCGGTGGTGATCGGCGTCGGTGCCATCGTCGGCCTGGTGCTGGTCGGCCGCTTCCTGCTCAACCCGTTGTTCCGCGTACTGGCCGAATCGAAGGCGCGCGAGGTGATGACCGCCGCCGCGCTGCTGGTGGTGCTGGGTGCGGCGCTGCTGATGCAGCTGTCCGGCCTGTCGATGGCGATGGGCGCGTTCCTGGCCGGCGTGCTGCTGAGCGAATCGACCTTCCGCCACCAGATCGAGGCGGACATCGAGCCGTTCCGCGGCATCCTGCTGGGCCTGTTCTTCCTCAGCGTCGGCATGGCGCTGGACCTGGGCGTGGTGGCCGGCAACTGGCAGCTGATCCTCGGCCTGGTGCTGGCGCTGATGGCAGCCAAGGCGCTGTGCATCTACGTGGTCGCGCGCATCATGGGCAGCGACCACGCGCAGGCGCTGGACCGGGGCGTGCTGATGGCGCAGGGCGGCGAGTTCGCCTTCGTGCTGTTCTCGGCCGCCGCATCGGCCGGCGTGATCAACCTGGAGATCAATGCCAACTTCACCGCCGTGGTGGTGCTGTCGATGGCGCTGACCCCGCTGGTGGTGCTGCTCTACAAGCGCATCGCGCCGAAGCCGACGGTAAACATGGACGGCGTGGACGAGGCCGAGGGCCTGTCCGGCAGCGTGCTGCTGATCGGCTTCGGTCGCTTCGGCCAGGTCGCCAGCCAGTCGCTGCTGGCGCGCGACGTGGACGTGACCATCATCGACAACGATGTGGAGATGATCCAGAGCGCGGCGCGCTTCGGTTTCAAGATCTACTACGGCGACGGTACGCGACTGGACGTGCTGCATGCCTCCGGCGCGGCCACCGCACGTGCGATTGCGGTGTGCGTGGACAAGGCCGAAGCCGCCGACCGCATCGTCGAACTGGTGGCGCACGAGTTCCCGCAGGCCAAGCTCATGGTGCGCTCGTTCGACCGCGAGCATTCGCTGCGGCTGATTCATGCCGGTGTCGATTTCCAGATCCGCGAGACGTTTGAATCGGCGGTGCTGTTCGGCCAGGCTGCGCTGGTGGAGCTGGGTGCGGATGAGGACGACGCGGTGGAGATTGCCGAGCAGATCCGCCGCCGCGATGCCGAGCGATTTGAGCTGGAAATTGCCGGTGGTGGTTTGAATGCCGGAGCCAAGATGGTGTTCGGCAACTCCGGCCAGGGCGTGCCGACGCCGACGCCGTTCACCGCGCCGAAGCGGGAAAGCAAGACGTTGAACCCGCAGGACGTGCCGGAAGAGGAAG
>NZ_JAOBZT010000123.1:0-5638 GCF_029839005.1 Stenotrophomonas sp. GD03958
CTTGCGCACCGGTGCACCGTTGGCCTTGTAGTACGGCGCGGTGCTGCGCGCCAGCGGGGTGCGGCCGCGGATCACGTCGGCCAGCTTCTCGGCCATCATGATGGTCGGCGCGTTGAGGTTGCCGGTCACCACCTGCGGCATGATCGAGGCATCGACGATGCGCAGGCCTTCCAGCCCGTGCACGCGGCCCTGGCCGTCGACCACCGCCATCGGGTCATCGGCGTGGCCCATCTTGTTCGAGCACGACGGGTGGTAAGCGGTCTCGGCATGTTCGCGGACGAACGCATCGATCTGCGCATCGGTCTGCAGCGCGCTGCCCGGGGAAATCTCGCGGCCGCTGTACGGTGCCAGCGCCGGCTGCGCGAAGATCTCGCGGGTGATGCGGATCGCCGCGCGGAACTCACGCCAGTCCTGCTCGTGCGACATGTAGTTGAACAGGATGCTCGGATGTTCGCGCGGATCCTTCGAACGCACATGGATGCGGCCGCGGCTGGGCGAGCGCATCGAACCGACGTGCATCTGGAAGCTGTGCGCCTTGATCGGGTTGGAGCCGTTGTAATTGATCGCCACCGGCAGGAAGTGGTACTGCAGGTTCGGCCAGTCGAATTCGGCGTCGCTGCGGATGAAGCCGCCGGCCTCGAACTGGTTGCTGGCGCCGATGCCGGTGCCCAGGAACAGCCACTCGGCACCGATCGCCGGCTGGTTGTACAGCTTCAGCGCCGGGGCCAGCGAGACCGGCTTCTTGCACTCGTACTGCAGGTACATCTCAAGGTGGTCCTGCAGGTTGGCGCCGACGCCCGGCAGGTGGTGTACCAGGTCGATGTCCAGGCTGCGCAGCAGGTCGGCCGGGCCCACGCCCGAGCGCTGCAGGATCTGCGGCGAGGCGATGGCGCCGCCGCACAGCAGCACCTCGCGGCGGGCGGTGGCACGCTGTGGCTGGTCGTTGTGCAGCCACTGCACGCCCACCGCACGCTTGCCCGAGAACAGGATGCGGTCGGTCAGCGCGTGGGTGACGATGGTCAGGTTCGGGCGCGGCTTGGCCAGGTCCAGGTAGCCGCGGGCGGTGCTGGAACGACGGCCCTTCGGGGTCACCGTGCGGTCCATCGGGCCGAAGCCTTCCTGCTGGTAGCCGTTGAGGTCGTCGGTGCGCGGATAGCCGGCCTGCACGCCGGCCTCGACCATCGCAGCGAACAGTTCGTTGTTGCCGGCCTTGGGCGTGGTCACGCGCAGCGGGCCGTCGCCACCGTGGTAGTCATTGGGTCCGATGTCGCGGGTTTCGGCCTTGCGGAAATACGGCAGGCAGTCCAGGTAGGTCCAATCCTCCAGGCCCGGCATGCTGGCCCAGTTGTCGTAGTCCATCGCGTTGCCGCGGATGTAGCACATGCCGTTGATCAGCGACGAGCCGCCCAGGCCCTTGCCGCGTCCGCAGTCCATGCGGCGGTTGTTCATGAAGGGCTCCGGATCGGTCTTGTACGCCCAGTTGTAGCGCTTGCCCTGCAGCGGGAAGGCCAGCGCCGCCGGCATCTGGGTACGGAAGTCGAACCGGTAGTCCGGGCCACCGGCTTCCAGCAGCAGCACGCTGACATCGGCATCTTCGGTGAGGCGGGTGGCCAGCACGTTGCCGGCCGAGCCTGCGCCGATGATGATGTAGTCGTACTCGTTATGGGTGCTCATAGGTGTCTCCTGCAGGCCGCGGCGCGCTGCATGCAGGCGTCGCGGCGGAATGTCGGATCGGCGCGGTGGCCGGACGAGGGTGCGCGCTTGCGGCGCGCCGGTCAGAACACGCTGGCGTAGTCGCCCAGCTCGACCTGCACCGACTTGATGCGGGTGTAGTGGCCGAGGGTGGAGATGCCGTTCTCACGGCCGACGCCCGATTCCTTGTAGCCACCGACCGGCATTTCGGCCGGCGATTCACCCCAGGTGTTGATCCAGCAGATGCCGGCTTCCAGGCGGTGGATGATGCGGTGCGCGCGGCTGATGTCCTTGCTGACCACGCCCGCGGCCAGGCCGAAGGTGGTGTCGTTGGCGCGGCGCACCACTTCGTCCTCGTCGTCGTAGGCGAGGATGCTCATCACCGGCCCGAAGATCTCTTCCTTCACGATGGTCATGTCATCGCGGCAATCGGAGAACACGGTCGGCAGCACGTAGGCACCTTGGGCCAGCGCACCTTCGGTGGCACGGCCGCCACCCGTCAGCAGGCGGGCGCCCTCGGCCTTGCCGCTCTCGATGTAGCGCAGCACGTTTTCCATGTGCGGGAAGCTGGTCAGCGGGCCGAAGTTGGTTTCGGCGGCCATCGGGTCGCCGATGCGGATGCGCTTGACGCGCTCGACCACGGCGGCCTCGAAGGCAGCCAGCATGCTGCGCGGCACGAACACGCGGGTGCCGTTGGTGCAGACCTGGCCGGAGCTGAAGAAGTTGGCCATCACCGCGATGTCGGCGGCGCGGTCCAGATCGGCGTCATCGCAGATCACCAGCGGCGACTTGCCGCCCAGCTCCATGGTCACTTCCTTCAGCGACGAGGACGCCGCGCTGGCCATGACCTTCTTGCCGGTGGCGACGCCGCCGGTGAAGGAAATCTTCTCGATCACCGGGTGCTCGGTCAGCCACTGCCCGATCTCGCGGCCCGGGCCCTGCACGACGTTGAACACGCCGGCCGGCACGCCGGCTTCGGTGTAGATTTCGGCCAGCCGGATCGCGGTCAGCGGGGTCACTTCGGACGGCTTGAACACCATCGCGTTGCCTGCGGCAAGGGCCGGGGCCGACTTCCACATGGCAATCTGGATCGGGTAGTTCCAGGCGCCGATGCCGGCGACCACGCCCAGCGGCTCGCGGCGGGTGTAGAAGAAGCTCGATTCGCGCAGCGGCAGCTGGATGCCTTCGATGGCGGTGGCCAGGCCGGCGTAGTACTCGACCACGTCGGCACCGGTGACGATGTCCACGGTGGTGGTTTCGGCCAGCGCCTTGCCGGTGTCCAGAGTCTCCAGCTGGGCCAGTTCGTCGTTGCGCTCGCGCAGGAGCTCGACGGCGCGGCGGAGGATGCGCGAACGCTCCATGGCCGTCATCGCCGCCCACACCTTCTGGCCCTCGGCCGCGCTCTGCACGGCGCGCTCGACGTCGGCCTGGCTGGCGACCTGCACCTCGGCGATCACCTCACCGGTGGCCGGGTTGACGGTCTTGAAGGTCTTGCCGCTGGTGGCATCGACGCGCTGGCCGTGGATGTAGAGCTGTTGGACGGGCAGGGTGGTCATTGGGCGTACTCCTTGGAAGGGGGCGGGTGCTGAAGCGCTTATAGCGCGGCAGCCTGCAACTGGAAGTCGATGTAGCCGTAGGCGATGCGCCGGGACTTGTCGGCGTTGAACTGGCCGCCGACCAGGCTGCCACGCAGCCACAGGCCGTCGATCATCGCGGCCAGGCCACGGGCGGCCAGGCGCGCCTGCGGGTGGGGCAGCAGGCGGTTGAACTGGTGGCACAGGTTGGAGAAAAGCCGCTGGTCGTTGGCGCGCTGCAGCCGGGCCAGTTCCGGCTGGTGCATGCTGGCGGCCCAGAACGTGAGCCAGACGCGCATTGCGGTACCGTTGATCTGGCTGTCGTCGAAGTTGCCATCGACGATGGCACGCAACTGCTCGCGGGGGTCATCGCTGGCCTCGGCGCGGTAGCGGGCGACGGCGTCCTTCAGTTCGCGCAGGATCTGCCGCATTGCAGCATTGAGCAGGCCGTCCTTGTCGCCAAAGTAGTGGGCGACGATGCCGCTGGACAACCCTGCCTTCTTCGCGATGGTGGCGACGGTCGCGTCGGCCATGCCGATCTCGTCGATGGTCTGGAAAGTGGCCCGGATCAGCTGTTCGCGCCGTACCGGTTCCACGCCTTTCTTTGGCATTGTCTCTCCACGGATTGCGACCCGAAGGATCGGCTGCCCGCCATTATGCTTTTTATTGATTGAACGTTCAATCAATAAACCCTAGGATGCGCTCGCGCCCCACGCCATGGGCCCGGTTTACCGGTCCGGCCCCGCCCATGTGCTCCCCCGGACTGATGAGACGATCCCATGTCTTCCCTGGCTCATCCCAAGCGTTCGCCCCTGCGCTTGAACCGTTTTGTCTTTCTCAGCTCCTCGGTGTCGATCGGCATCCTCGGGCTGCTCACCGTTCTCTATCCCGAAGGCAGCGAGCACTGGCTGCAATGGGCGCAGGCCGAGGTTTCGGCCGCGTTCGGCTGGTGGTACATGCTGCTGATCGTGCTGTGCCTGGGCTTCGTGCTGTGGCTGGCGTTCTCGCCTTACGGCCGCATCCGCCTGGGCCACAACGAGGAATCACCGGCCTTCGGCTACGTGGCCTGGGTCTCGATGCTGTTCTCGGCCGGCATCGGCATCGCGCTGCTGTACTACGGCGCCTACGAGCCGCTGGACCACTTCCTCAATCCGCCCGGGCAGCCCGGCGGCACCGTGGCCGCCGGCCGCGAGGCGATGGTGCTGACCTTCCTGCACTGGGGCCTGCACGGCTGGGCGCTGTATGCGCTGGTCGGTGTGGCACTGGGCTACTTCGCCTACCGCCGCGACCTGCCGCTGGCGCTGCGCTCGGCGCTGTACCCGATCTTCGGTGAGCGCATCCATGGCCGCATCGGCGACATGGTGGATGGCTTCGGCATCCTGGCCACGCTGATCTCGATGGTGACCAACCTCGGCATCGGCGCGCTGGTGGTGCAGTCCGGCCTGGTCTACCTGTTCCACATCCCGGATACGCCGCAGGTGCTGGTGGCGATCGTGCTGGTGATGATGGTGGTGGCCACCATCGGCGTGGTTGCAGGCGTGGAAAAGGGCATTGCCTGGCTCTCCAACCTCAACGTGCGCCTGCTGTGCGGCCTGCTGCTGTTCGTGCTGGTCACCGGCCCGACCCTGCACCTGTTCGATGGCTTGATCCAGAACACCGGCGATTACCTCGGTGCGTTCGTGCGCAAGAGTTTCGACATGTACCTCAACGACCCGAAGGGGCGTGAGTGGATGGGCTCGTGGACGCTGTTCTACTGGGCCTGGTGGATCGCCTGGGCGCCGTTCGTCGGCCTTTTCGTGGCGCGCATCTCGCGTGGCCGCACCATCCGCGAAGTGATCATGGGCGTGCTGCTGATCCCGCTCGGCTTCACCCTGGCGTGGCTGTCGATCTTCGGCAACACCGCCATCGACCTGGTGCTCAACCATGGCCAGGCGATCCTGGGTGACGTGGCCCAGCACGATGCGGCGATGACGCTGTTCAAGCTGCTGGAATACCTGCCCGGGGCGCCGTACGTGGCTGGTGCTGCGGTGGTGATTGGTTTCGTGCTGTTCCTGACCCCGGTCGATTCGGGCACGCTGATGATCGCCAACCTGTGTACCCGTCGCGTTGACGATGGCGTGGAAGATGGGCATGACGCGCCGATCTGGCTGCGCGTGTTCTGGGCGGCGGGTATCACCGTGGCCAGCGTTGGCCTGCTGCTGGCCGGCAACTTCAGCGCGATGCAGACGGCGGTGGTGCTGTGCGGCCTGCCGTTCTCGTTCACCCTGGCGTTCTACATGTGGGGCCTGCTGAAGGCGCTGCGCACCGACCCGGACGCACCGCGCCGCTGAGTGCTTCTGTAGAGCCGAGCCCATGCTCGGCTGCTGTCGGCG
>NZ_JAOBZT010000124.1:0-5432 GCF_029839005.1 Stenotrophomonas sp. GD03958
ATCTTCAGCACCCGGCGAACGCACATCCGCAGTGCGCGCCCTCGGGCCACGCGGCATGTCCAGCTCGTCTGCATGCTGCAGCCGCGCACGCACCTGCGGCAGCGACTGCGGATGCTCACGCGCGAGGAAATCGAGCATGCGCTCGCGTACCAGGCAACGCAGGTCGAACGCGTCGCCGGAGCTGCGCGCACTGACCAGCAGGCGGACCTGGATTGCACGCTCACTGGTTTCAGTCACCTGGGTCACGCAGACTCGGCCATCCCACAACGCTTCGCCCCGGCAGATGCGCTCCAGTTCAGCACGGATCGCCGCAATCGGGGCACGATAATCCAGCCACAGGAAGGCTGTGCCGAGCAGGTCGGCACTACGCCGCGTCCAGTTCTGGAACGGGTTCTCGATGAACCAGGTCAACGGCACCACCATCCGCCGCTCATCCCAGATACGCACCACCACGTAACTGCTTCCGATCTCCTCGATGCGTCCCCACTCGCCTTCCACGATCACCACGTCATCCAGGCGGATCGGCTGCGTCAACGCGATCTGCAGGCCGGCGATCAGGTTGCCGAACACCGGCTTGGCCGCGATACCGGCCACCAGGCCGATCAGGCCGGCCGAGGCCAGCAGCGCGGTACCGATCTTCTGCACCATCGGAAACGTCAGCAGCACCAGCGATGCGCCCAGCACGATGATGCCGCCCATCAGCACCCGGCTGAGCACGCGCGTCTGGGTCTGGATGCGGCGCGCTTCGAGGTTGTCGGAGACATCGATGGGATGGCTGCGCAGGATCGCGCGCTCACCGGCCGCCACCGCACGTACCAGCAACCAGATGAAGCAGGCAGTCAACGCGATGTGCAGCACATGCTGCAGATGGCCCAGCAACGGATCCTGCAGCGGCGTGGCCTGCAGGGCGGGAATCAACAGCAGCAGCGGCCATGCAGTGGCCATCGGCAGCCCGAGCACACGACCGATGCGCGCACGTCGGCGATCACGCCCTTTCAGCCGGTGATAGATCCACAGGATCAGCCAGGCGCCGATGCCGCCCACCAACGCCGCCAGACCCAGCGGCCATGCATATGCCTGTGCGCTTTGCCAGTGCACCGTTGCTACCTCCACACGAACAGCCAAGCGGACAGCCTCGCGCATGGGGCATGAGCGTCACGTCAGCCGTTCGTAAGCAGGGTGTTGGTCGGCAGGGCTTGCAGCCCTGCACCTGCCAGAATCCGAAGCAACAGCAACAGCAGAAGCTGGCATTCCGTGGGATGGCGGGGTGGGTCCGGTGGCGGGGGACGCTGCAAGTACGTCCATGTAAGCTCGGTCGCCGCATCCATGCGGCTCACGCCCCCGCAACCGGACCCACCCCGCCTTCGACAGATTCCCGCGATCTGCACTAGATCCACGCCATACGTGGATGAATCTCCATCGGAATCGAATATTCGAATTGGAATCCAGAAGCATCCACGCATGGCGTGGATCTACCGTGTCGACCAAGGTCGACACCTACCAACAGCCGCCGGAATCTGTCATAGGCGGGGCGGTGTCGGAGTGCGGGGTGTCAGCCGCATGGATGCGGCTGCCAAGCTTACAGGGACGTACTTGCAGCGTCCCCGCACTCCGACACCGCCCCGCCATCCCACGGATGCATGCTGTTGCCGTTGCTTCGGCCGTTGGCGTTGCCGTTGCCTCCGCAGGTGCAGGGCTGCAAGCCCTGCCGAAAAACCCTTACCGCACCTGCTCCTGCTTGCGCACGATCGCCATCGCGATCTCCAGCGACTGCTCGTAGTTCAACCGCGGGTCCACCGTCGAACGATACGCGCGCTCCAGGTCGCGCTCGGTCAGTTCGCGCGCGCCGCCGATGCACTCGGTCACGTCCTCGCCGGTCAGTTCCAGATGCACACCGCCCAGGCGCGTACCGGCGGCCGCATGCAGGTCGAACGACATCTCCACTTCGCCACGCACGTTGTCGAAGCGACGTGTCTTGAAACCGTTGGCGGTGCTTTCGGTATTGCCATGCATCGCATCGCACACCCACAGCACGCGGCGACCATCACGCTTGACCGCGTCCAGCAGCGGCGGCAGTTTCTCGGCGATCTGCGCGGCACCCATGCGGTGGATGAAGCTCAGGCGGCCCGGCTCGTCATGCGGGTTGAGCACATCAATCAGACGCAGCAGCTGGTCCGGCGTCACCGACGGACCCACCTTGATCGCAATCGGATTGCGCACGCCACGCAGGTATTCCACGTGCGCGCCATCCAGCGCAGCCGTGCGCATGCCGATCCACGGGTAATGCGTGCTCAGGTTCAACCAGCCCTGCTGGCGGGGCACCTGGCGGGTCAGTGCCTGCTCGTACGGCAACAGCAGCGCTTCATGCGAGGTGTAGAAGTCGATGCGGTTGAGGTTGTGCACGCGGGCCCCGGCCAACGTCTCCATGAAATGCACGGCATCGCCGATCGAGGCCACCATCTTCTGGTACTCGGCGGCCAGCGGCGAATGGCTCACCCATTCCAGGTTCCAGTACTCGGGGTGGTGCAGGTCGGCGAAACCACCATCGATCAGCGCCCGTACAAAGTTCATCGTCATCGCCGAATGCGCGTGCGCCTGCAGCATCCGCTTCGGGTCCGGCAGGCGCGCTGCTTCAGTGAAGGCCGGCGCATTGATGACATCGCCGCGGTAGCTCGGCAGGGTCACACCGTCGCGCGTCTCGGTATCGGCCGAACGCGGCTTGGCGTACTGGCCGGCGAAACGACCCACGCGGATCACCGGCTGGCGCAGCCCATGCACCAGCACCAGGCTCATCTGCAGCAGCACCTTCAGGCGGTTGGAGATGGTGCCCGATTCGCAGTCGCTGAAGTTCTCGGCGCAGTCGCCGCCCTGCAGCAGGAAGCGCTTGCCCTCCTGGGCCTCGGCCAACTGCTGCTTCAGGGCCAGGATCTCCCACGAGGTGACCAGCGGCGGCAGCCGCTTCAGCTCGTGCAGGGCAGCGTCCAGCGCCACCGGGTCCGGGTAGGTCGGCATCTGCAGCGCGGTCTTGCCACGCCAGCTCTCCGGCGACCAGGCAGCGCCGGTGGCGGCTGCGACGGGATCGGGGACAGGCGAAACGGCGGACAGGCTCATTGCAGGCTTCCGGAGGAGGGGGACGTTCATGGTCGCAGAGCCGACCGCTGTCGCAAAGGGCCGAACGGCGTCTGCACATGCTGAACGCCGGGGAAAGGGCATCGCGATTGGCCAAAAGCGGCATGCCCACGGCCAGCCGGTCAGGCGCATGATTCGCCACGCACTGTTACGAAGTAACACTCAGTCCCCAATGGCCCCTTCCACAGCCTATCCGCCATGAAGCCCTCCCTGCTTGCTACCGGCATCACCTTCGCCCTGACCCTGGCCAGCCTGCCTTCCCTCGCCGTGGCCGCCGATGCCGCCGCTCCCGTGAAGGACCTCGGCGCGGTCACCGTCCACGCCCAGCTCGACCAGGCCCGCAACACGCTGTCGCCGGACATCGGCAGCAGCCAGTACCAGATCACCGCCGAGGACATCCAGAAGCAGCCGCTGGGCGCCTCCGCGCCGCTCAGCCAGGTGCTGCTGCAGGCGCCCGGCGTGGTCCAGGATTCCTACGGCGGCGTGCACGTGCGCGGCGACCACGCCAATCTGCAGTACCGCATCAACGGCGTGCTGCTGCCCGAATCGATCTCGGGCTTCGGCCAGACGCTGGATGCACGCACCATCAAGAGCATCCGCCTGATGGATGGCGCGCTGCCGGCGCAGTTCGGCGAGCGCACCGCTGCAGTGGTCGACATCACCACCCGCAGCGGCGCCGAGCTCGGCAACGGCGGCAGCGCCGGGCTGACCGCAGGCTCGTTCGGCAAGATCAATCCCAACGCCTCGTGGTGGGGCAACCAGGGGCGCTGGAGCTGGTTCCTGACTGGCAACTACGACCAGAACGAGGTTGGCCTGGAGAACCCGACCCGCTCGCGCAAGCCGCTGCACGACGACACCCACCAGGGCAAAACGTTCGCTGACCTTACCTACCTCGTCAACGAGAACACCCGCCTGAGCGTGTTCGCCGGCTTTGCCAACAATCGCTTCCAGATCCCGGTCAACCCCGGGCAGACGCCGCAGTTCGGTTACCTCGATACCACCACCTTCGACTCCAGCCAGCTGGATGAAACCCAGCGCGAGGCCACCCGCTTCGGCATGCTGGTGCTGCAGGGCACGTTGGGCAGCACCGCATATCAGCTCTCGGCCGGGCAGCGCTACAGCGATGTGGCATTCCATCCGGATGTCGTCGGCGACCTGGTGTTCAGTGGCGTCGCCTCGCAGGTGCAACGCAGCAACCGCGCCAACACGCTGCAGGCCGATTTCTCCACCCCACTGGGCAACGACCACACGCTGCGCTATGGCCTGTACGGCAACTACGAGAATGCGCGGGCCAGCAACAGCAGCTGGGTGTTTCCGGTCGATGACGCCGGCCAGCAGTCCAGCACCACACCGCTGCTGATACCTGACCGCAGTGCCTTCCATGCCAGCACGCTGGCGTTGTACGTGCAGGATGAATGGAAGATCGGCGACGACTGGACCGTCAACTACGGCCTGCGCGGAGATCGCTACAAGGCCTTTGGCCACACCGAGGGCCAGCTCAGCCCCCGCGTGGGAGTGGTCTGGAATGCCAGCGACAGCACCACCGTGCATGCCGGCTATTCGCGTTACTTCACGCCACCGGCCAGTGAGCTGATCGCCAGCAGCGATATCGCCCTATACGACGGCACCACCAACCAGCAGCCCAGCGGCGGCAACAACACGCCACTGGCCGAACGCAGCGACTACTACGACATCGGCGTGTCGCAGCAGCTGGGCGACCACCTCACCCTGGGCTTGGACGCCTACGATCGCCGCGTTGCGCGCCTGCAGGACGAAGGCCAGTTCGGCGCCGCCTACATCTACTCGACGTTCAACTATCGCCATGGCCACATCCGTGGGCTGGAGTTCAGTGCCGACTACAGCAACGGCCCGTTCAGCGCCTACTTCAACGCGGCGTACAACAAGGCCATCGGCACCCAGGTGATCACCAGCCAGTACAACCTCGATCAGGACGCGCTGGCCTATGTGGCCGACCACTGGATCCACCTCGATCACGACCAGAAGCTGACCTCATCGGGTGGTCTCAGCTACGCCTTCGCCGGACACAACCGGATCGGTGCCAACTACGTGTTCGGCAGCGGCCTGCGTTCGGACATCGAGGGCGTACCCAACGGCGGCGAGCTGCCGTCGTACCTGCAGGTGAACCTCAGCGCCGGGCACGACTTCAATGCCGACAGCGGCCATCCGTTGCACGTCCAACTGGCCGTGATCAACGCACTGGATCGCAGCTACCAGCTGCGCGACGGTGGCGGTGTCGGCGTCTTCGCCCCGCAGTGGGGACCGCGCCGAGGTGCTTACCTGAG
>NZ_JAOBZT010000125.1:0-5215 GCF_029839005.1 Stenotrophomonas sp. GD03958
CTTTGATTCGATTGTCGCCCGGCCAACGGTCGGGCGCTACATCTACCATGGTACCCGACCGTTGGTCGGGCCAAAGCGCAGCATTACAGGGTGCGCGGCACTTCGATACGCTCGAAGCACTCGATCTGGTCACCCGGCTTGACGTCGTTGTAGGCCTTCACCGCGATACCGCATTCGGTACCGTTGCGGACTTCCTCGACGTTCTCCTTGAAGCGACGCAGCGATTCCAGCTCGCCCTCGAAGATCACCACGCTGTCGCGCAGTACGCGGATCGGCTTGTTGCGCTTGACCACGCCCTCGATGACCATCGAGCCGGCAACAGCGCCCAGCTTGGAGCTGCGGAAGACGTCGCGGACCTCGGCGATACCGATGATCTCTTCGCGGATCTCCACGCCCAGCAGGCCGGAGGCCACCTGCTTCACCTGATCGATCACGTCATAGATGATCGAGAAGTAACGCAGGTCCACGCCGTTGGATTCGATGATGCGACGGGCCGAAGCATCCGCACGCACGTTGAAGCCGATGACGGTGGCCTTCGAAGCGGCCGCCGAGTTGGCGTCCGACTCGGTGATGCCGCCCACGCCGGAGTGGATCACGTTGATGCGGATGTCGTCGTTGGACAGCGCGACCAGTGCCTGGCTCAGGGCCTGCACCGAACCCTGCACGTCGGCCTTGATGACCAGGTTGAGGACCTGCTGGCCCTCGCCCTTGCCCAGGGTCGCCATGATGTCTTCCATGCGGCTGCCCGCGGTGGCGACCAGGCGCGATTCACGGCGCTTGGTCTCACGCTGCTGGGCAACGTCCTTGGCCAGGCGCTCGTCCTCGACGACCACGAAGTCGTCACCGGCTTCCGGCACGCCGGACAGGCCCAGGACCTGCACCGGGATGGACGGGCCGGCGAACGCCGGCTGCTTGCCGGTTTCGTCGAACAGCGCACGCACGCGGCCGTACTGGATGCCGCACACCAGGTAGTCGCCCTTCTTCAGGCGACCCTGCTGCACCAGCACGGTGGCGACCGGGCCACGGCCCTTGTCCAGCGACGATTCGATCACCACGCCCGAGGCCCGGCCTTCGTCGACCGCCTTCAGTTCCAGCAGTTCGGCCTGGATCGAGATGGCGTCCAGCAGGTCGTCGATGCCCAGGCCGGTCTTGGCCGAGATCTCCACCATCTGGGTGTCACCACCGAAGTCCTCGGCCACGACCTGCTCGGACAGCAGTTCGTTCTTGACCCGCATCGGGTCGGCGTCGGACTTGTCGATCTTGTTGATCGCCACGATCAGCGGCACACCCGCCGAACGGGCGTGCTGGATCGCTTCCTTGGTCTGCGGCATGACGCCGTCATCGGCAGCAACGACCAGCACCACGATGTCGGTCAGCTTGGCGCCGCGCGCACGCATCGAGGTGAACGCCGCGTGGCCCGGGGTATCCAGGAAGCTGATCACGCCCTTGGGCGTATCCACGTGGTAGGCACCGATGTGCTGGGTGATGCCGCCGGCTTCGCCGGTGGCAACCTTGGTGCGGCGGATGTAATCCAGCAGCGAGGTCTTGCCGTGGTCGACGTGGCCCATGATGGTGACCACCGGCGGACGCTGGGTGGCTTCGCCCTGGTTTTCACCGGCCGAGGCCAGCAGCGCGTCTTCGGCGTCGTTGTCGTTGGCACGGATCGCCTTGTGGCCGAGTTCTTCGGTCACCAGCGCGGCGGTGTCATGGTCGATGGACTGGGTGATGGTGGCCATCACGCCCATCTTGAACAGCGCCTTCACCACCTCGCCACCCTTCAGCGCAAGCTTCTGCGCCAGGTCGGCCACGGTAATGGTGTCGCCGATCGCCACTTCACGCACCACCGGTGCGGTCGGACGTTCGAACGCGTGCGGGCCGGCGTTGTTGCCACCACGCGCCATGTCGCGACGGCCACCGGCCTGGTTGCGGCCGCCCGGACGACCACGGGTGTTGCTGTTGTTGCTGTTGCCACGACGCGCACGATCGGCCGCGGACAGGTGCATCTGGCCGGCGAAACGATCACCTGGGCCACGCTCGTTGCGCGGCGCGCTGCGGTTGTTGCGGTCGTCGTTGCGCGGCGGCGGCGCACTGCGCGGCGCAGCCGGGGCTGTCGCCGGGGCGCGCGGCGGGCGCGGCGCGGTTTCGTCGATCGGAGCACGCTTGGGCTTGCTGGCAGCCAGCGTCTCGGCCGCCTTGGCGGCAGCCGCAGCTTCCTCGGCGGCCTTCTTCTCGGCCTCGGCGCGTTCCTTGGCGGCGGCCTCTTCCTCGCGGGCACGGACGATGGCTTCGTCGCGCAGACGATCCTTTTCGGCCAGCGCCTGCTGTTCGGCGAGGTTGCGCGCACGCGACTCTTCCAGCTTGCGCAGGATGTCGGCGCGCTCTTCGTCCGGCGTCATGGCGCGAGCACCATCCTTGACGTAGGTACGCTTCTGGCGCACCTCGACATTCACGGTCGTCTTGCTGCGACCGGAACTGACCGTCACTTCCTGCTGTTTCCGGCGGTTGAGCGTGATCTTCTTTGCAGACTGATCCGTCTCTTCCGGGGCCTGCTCGGGCTTGCCGTGCGAACGACGAAGGAAGCCCAGGAGCTTCACCTTCTCGGTACTGGTCACGACCTGGTCGGGACCGCTGAACTTCATGCCGGCACCGGCCAGCTGTTCCAGCAGTTTTTCGACCGGCGTGTTGACCAGTTCGGCAAGCTTGCGGATGGTGGTTTGCTGCGACATTCGGATCCTATGATCTTGTGGGCGCCCCCCCGCATCTGGAGGTGGCGCGGATTCTACGCCCTGAGCGGCTCAGGGCCCTGTTCATTGCCGGCTCATTCGCCGCGTTCCAGTCGGGCGATCTCCTCGGCACGCGCGGCCAGGATCAGCGCCGCAGCGCGCTCCTGGTCCAGCCCTTCAATGCCGAAGTCCATGACCTCGTCGGCGGCCAGGTCGGACAGGTCCTCGCTGGTACGCACGCCGTGGCCGGCCAGCGCATACGCGGTGGCTTCGTCCATGCCCTTCAGGGACAGCAGGTCCTGCGCCGGCTGGCCGTCTTCAAGGCCTTCCTCGACTGCCAGGGCCTCATTGAGCAGCGCATCGCGGGCACGAGCGCGCAGCTCTTCGACGATGTCTTCGTCGAAACCTTCCACGGCCAGCAGTTCGCCGACCGGGACATATGCGATTTCCTCGACGGTGCCGAAGCCTTCGCTGACCAGGATGCCGGCGATCTCTTCGTCCACTTCCAGCTTGTCCATGAACAGCTGGCGTGCGGCGGCCTGCTCGGCCTCCGACTTGGCGGTGACCTGGTCCTGGGTCATCACGTTGAGCTGCCAGCCGGTCAGGCGGCTGGCCAGGCGCACGTTCTGGCCGCCCTTGCCGATCGCCTGGGCGAGACGGTCTTCGGCAACGGCCAGGTCCATCGAGTGCTTGTCTTCATCGACGATGATCGACTGGACTTCGGCCGGCGCCATCGCATTGATGACGAAGTTGGCCGGATTGTCGTTCCACAGCACGATGTCCACGCGCTCGCCGTTGAGCTCGTTGGACACGGCCTGCACGCGCGAACCGCGCATGCCGATGCAGGCACCGATCGGATCGGTGCGCTGGTCGTGGGCCAGCACGGCGATCTTGGCGCGATCGCCCGGATCGCGCGCACAGGCCTTGATTTCCACCAGGCCCTGGCCGACTTCCGGCACTTCCAGCTTGAACAGCTCGATCATGAATTCCGGGGCGGCGCGGCTGATGAACAGCTGCGGACCACGCGGTTCCGAACGGACCTCGGCCAGGTAGCCGCGCACGCGGTCACCGGCGCGCAGCACGTCGCGCGGGATGCCCTTGTCCTTCGGAATGAAGCCTTCGGCGTTGCCACCGAGGTCGACATAGATGTTGCCACGCTCGGCGCGCTTGACCACGCCGGTGATCAACTCACCGACACGATCCTTCCACGCGTCCACGACCTGCTGGCGCTCGGCTTCGCGCACGCGCTGGACGATGACCTGCTTGGCGGCCTGGGCAGCAATGCGGCCGAAGTCCGGGTTCTCGATCTGTTCTTCGATGTAGTCGCCGACCTCGACGCCTTCGGCTTCGTCGACGGCATCCATCAGGCGGATCTGGCGGTCGGGCGACTCCATGACCACATCATCGGCCACCACTTCCCAGCGGCGGAAGGTTTCGTAGCTGCCATCCTTGTGGTCGATGACCACGCGGGTCAGCACTTCCTCGTCGGGATAGCGCTTCTTCGCTGCCGAGGCCAGAGCGGCCTCGATGGCATCGAAGATCACTTCACGCGGCACGCCCTTCTCGTTGGCGACTGCGTCGACTACCAGCAACAGTTCCTTGCTCATTGGCTCACTCCGCGCGCGGCTTCTTTGCCGCCGGCTCGTTGGAAGAAGAATTCGTGTTCGGCTTCGGACGCTTCGGTGCCGGACCGGTCGGCTTGCTCGGGGCCAGCCCCAGCGCCACCCAGTCGGGCATGATCCGTGCCTTGTCGATGTTGTCGGCCGACACCACCACTTCGGCCTTGTCGACGATGAAGGTGATGGTGCCCGCAGCCTCGTCGGTCGCCTCGATACGCCCCTGCAGGCGACGACGGTTGTCCTGCGGCAGCTTCAGCGTGACCTTGGCCGATTCACCCTGGTGGCGAGCGAACTGCTCCAGGTTGAACAACGGGCGATCCACGCCCGGCGAGGACACTTCCAGCGTGTAATTGCCGCTGATCGGGTCTTCGACGTCCAGCTGCGCCGACACTTCGCGGCTGACCCGCTCACAGTCGTCGACATTGATGATGCGCTCGGGCTGTTCAGCCAGTGGCACGTCGATGTAAAGGCGCAGGGTCGCACCGCCGGGGGCCGGCAGATACTCAACGCCCAGCAGCTCCAGGCCCAGCGACACAACGGTCGGGGCGAGCAGATTCGCGATGTCGGTTGCCTTGTCGCTCACAGCCTGCCTTGATCTCTTGGTTGGGTGCCGGCCTTGGCCAGCGTGAAAACATGACGCCCCGGAAACGACAAAGGGCCCGCTGGGCCCCTTTTCCGGAAAGACTCCGGTGACTGGATTCCGGTTGCAACCTGCATTGCCTGCCGGTCGCGGCCCTCCTTCCGGATCCGGACTCCCGCTGGGAGGCCGCCTTCAGGGGTACTGCTAGGCCGCTGATGATAGCGGCTGCACCGCGCTGGTGCAAGGTGCGGGCGTGGGGGCAGCCCCCTTTTCGCACCGGCAGTTCGGGCATG
>NZ_JAOBZT010000126.1:0-4900 GCF_029839005.1 Stenotrophomonas sp. GD03958
CTCCACCACGCTGCCATCCTTTCCATGCAGGTACAGGTGCATGTCCTGCTGCGGGTACGGGATGTTGATGCCGGCCTTGTCATAGCCCAGCTTGAGCTGCTCCAGCAGCGTGACCTTGGTGCCGAACCAGTCGGCCGACTTCACGTAGCAACGGATGCCGAGGTTGATGGCGTGTGCGCCCAGCTCGTAGACCACCACGTCCGGTGCGGGGGTCTGCAGCACGCGCGGGTCGGCCTTCATCAGCGCCAGCGCGGTGTCGCGTGCCAGCTGGATGTTGTCTTCGTAGCCGATGCCGATCACCAGTTCGACGCGGCGCGTCGGTTCGGCGGTGAGGTTGATGATCGGTGCGGCGGTGATCAGCGTGTTCGGAATGGTGGTGTGCTGGTTGTCGGCGCCAGTCAGAACGGTCTGGAAGATGCGCACTTCGCGCACCGTGCCGGTCTGTCCGGCCACGGTCACCACATCGCCCACGCGGAACGGTCGCAGCGTCACCAGCATCACGCCCGAGGCGATGTTGGACAGCGAATCCTTCAATGCAAGGCCAACAGCGAGGCCAGCGGTGCCGAGCACGGCCAGCAGCGGGGTGATCTTCACGCCGAGCGTGTCGATGGCCAGCAGCGCCACGATCACGAGTGAGGTGGCATAGACCACGTTGCGCAGGAAGCTGCCCAGCATCGGGTCCACGCCCATGCGCGCAGTGGCGCGCGGCATGGCATTGGACAGGCGTCGTGCCACCCACAGGCCCACAAGCAGCACCACGATCGCGGCCAGCAACGGCACGCCGTAGGTTTCCAGCAGGCGCTCCCAGTCGAGCGAGTGGAACCAGGGCGTTGCGGCGGGGGCGGGGGTGGGAGGTGCGACGGCGATCATGCGGAAGTCCTTTGTTGCGTAGCGATGTCTGCGTGGGGCAGGGCGTGCGCGGACGCCAGAAACAGCAAGCCCCGCAGAGGCGGGGCTTGCGTGCAGCAGCAGTATGGGCGGACGTCGATGAAAGCGACGTCAGCCCATCACGGCATCAGCCGTTGGCCTTCAGCTTGGCCAGGCGCAGCCAGGTATCAACCACGGTGTCCGGGTTCAGCGACACCGACTCGATGCCTTCCTGCATCAGCCATTCGGCCAGATCCGGGTGATCGGACGGGCCCTGGCCGCAGATGCCAACGTACTTGCCCTTGGCACGTGCTGCCTTGATCGCCATCGACAGCAGCTTCTTCACTGCCGGGTTCCGTTCGTCGAACAGGTGCGCGACGATCGACGAGTCGCGGTCCAGGCCCAGGCTCAGCTGGGTCAGGTCGTTGGAGCCGATCGAGAAGCCGTCGAAGATCTCCAGGAACTCATCGGCGAGCAGTGCGTTGGACGGCACTTCGCACATCATGATGATCTTCAGGCCGTTCTCGCCCTGCTTCAGGCCGTTCTGTTCCAGCACCTCGACGACCTTGCGGCCTTCTTCCAGGGTGCGCACGAACGGAATCATGACCCACAGGTTGTCCAGGCCCATTTCGTTGCGCACGCGCAGCACGGCCCTGCACTCCAGCGCGAAGGCGGCCGAGAAGCTCGGGTCGACGTAACGGCTGGCGCCGCGGAAGCCGATCATCGGGTTCTCTTCGTGCGGCTCGTAGTTGCTGCCGCCGATCAGGTTGGCGTACTCGTTGGACTTGAAGTCCGACAGGCGCACGATCACCGGGTTCGGTGCAACCGAGGCGGTGAGCGTGGCGATGCCTTCGGCCAGGCGGTCCACGTAGAAGCTGACCGGATCACCGTAGCCGGCGATCTTCTCGTCGATCTTCTTCTTCGTTGCCGCGTCCTGGCGGTCGTATTCCAGCAGCGCGTTCGGATGGATGCCGATGTGGCTGGCGATGATCATTTCCAGGCGGGCCAGGCCGATGCCGGCGTTCGGCAGCTGGCCGAAGTCGAAGGCACGTTCCGGGTTGGCCACGTTCATCATGATCTTCAGCGGGGCCGGCGGCATGTTGCCCAGATCGGTCGTGGTGCGTTCGAAGCCGAGCTTGCCTTCGTAGATGAAGCCGGTATCGCCTTCAGCGCAGCTGACGGTGACCAGCTGGCCATCCTCGATGACCTGGGTGGCGTTGCCGGAACCGACCACGGCTGGCACGCCCAGCTCGCGCGCGATGATCGCGGCGTGGCAGGTGCGGCCACCGCGGTTGGTGACGATGGCCGAGGCGCGCTTCATCACCGGTTCCCAATCGGGATCGGTCATGTCGGCGATCAGCACGTCGCCCGGCTGCACGCGGTTCATGTCGTCCAGCGTTTTCACCACGCGGGCCACGCCCGAACCGATCTTGGCGCCGACGGCACGGCCCTCGGCCAGCACCTTGCCGCCCTTCTCGGTCAGCGCGAAGCGCTCGATCTGGGTGGCGTGGCTGCGCGACTTCACCGTTTCCGGGCGCGCCTGCACGATGAACAGCTTGCCGCTGACACCGTCCTTGGCCCACTCGATGTCCATCGGGCGGCCGTAGTGCTTTTCGATGACCAGCGCCTGCTTGGCCAGTTCCTGCACGTCCTCGTCGCTGATCGAGAAGGTGGTGCGCAGTTCGGCCGGGGTGTCTTCAATACGGACGCGCTCACCGGGGACATCCGAATACACCATGCGGATCGCCTTGCTGCCGAGCGAGCGGCGCAGGATCGCCGGCTTGCCGGCCTGCAGGGTGGGCTTGTAGACGTAGTATTCGTCCGGATTGACCGCGCCCTGCACGACCATCTCGCCCAGGCCGAACGAGGAGGTGACGAACACCACGTCGCGGAAGCCGGACTCGGTGTCCAGGGTGAACAGCACGCCGGAGGAGCCGACGCCCGAACGCACCATCAGCTGCACGCCGGCGGACAGGAACACGTCCTCATGCTTGAAACCGTGGTGCACGCGGTAGGCGATGGCGCGGTCGTTGTACAGCGAGGCGAACACTTCCTTGACCTTGTGCACGACGTCGTCGGCACCGGTCACGTTGAGGAAGGTTTCCTGCTGTCCGGCGAAGGACGCATCCGGCAGATCCTCGGCAGTGGCAGACGAACGCACGGCCACGGCCACGTCGCCGCCGCCATTCTCGGCGCTCAGCTTGGCGTAGGCGGTGCGGATGTCCTGGTCCAGCTGCGGCTGCAGCGGGGCGTCGATTACCCAGCCGCGGATTTCCTTGCCGGCGGCGGTCAGCGCGTTGACGTCCTCGACGTCCAGCGTGGCCAGCCTGTCGAAGATGCGCTTGGACAGGTCGTTGTGCGCGATGAAGTCCTTGAAGGCTTCAGCGGTGGTGGCATAACCGCCCGGCACCGAAACGCCCAGACCGGCCAGGTTGCCGATCATCTCGCCCAGGGACGAATTCTTGCCGCCTACGCGGGCCAGATCGGCCAGACGCAGTTCGTGCAACCACAGGATGTTCTCGTTCAAGCGCGATGCTCCGTTTGGCCATCGCCCGAGGCGGGCTGAGTGGCCGCGTCCGTAGGAAGAAGCCGATATGATGCCGGGCAGAGCACCGTCGGCACAAGCTTGTGCTGGCGGCCTTTTTAAGCTTCGTAGGGGGTAAAAGCGCGCATGTCGACCATCCGTCCGGTGTTCTACGTTTCCGATGGAACCGGTATCACCGCTGAAACCATTGGGCATAGCCTGCTGACCCAGTTCTCCGGATTCAGCTTCATTACCGACCGAATGTCGTTTGTCGACGACCCCGAAAAAGCGCGTGAAGCCTGCGCCCGGATCCAGGCGGCAGGTGAGCGCTACCAGGTCCGGCCGATCGTGGTGAACTCCTGCGTGGACCAGAGCCTGAGCCTGATCCTGGCCGACAGCGGGGCGCTGATGCTGGATGTGTTCGCGCCGTTCATCGAGCCCCTGGAGCGTGAACTGGCCAGCCCGCGCCTGGCCCGGGTCGGCCAGGCCCACGGCATGGTCGATTTCGATACTTACCACCGCCGCATCAACGCGATGAACTTCGCCCTGACCCATGACGATGGCATTGCGGTGAACTACGACGATGCCGACGTGATCCTGGTGGCGGTGTCGCGCGCCGGCAAGACGCCCACCTGCATCTACCTGGCCCTGCATTACGGGGTGCGCGCGGCCAACTACCCGTTGACTGACGAGGACCTGGAAAGCGACCGCCTGCCGCCGCGCCTGCGCAACTACCGACGCAAGCTGTTCGGGTTGACCATCGACCCGGACCGCCTGCAGCAGATCCGCCAGGAGCGCCGCCCGAACTCGCGCTACGCCAACCTGGACACCTGCAAGCGCGAGGTGGCCGCGGCCGAGACCATGTTCCGCATGGAGCGGATTCCGACCCTGAGCACCACGCATACCTCGATCGAGGAGATTTCCAGCAAGGTGCTGGCCACATTGGGGCTGCAGCGCGAGCTGTATTGATCCTGTTCGCGCTGCGGGGCTGCCGGCCAGCGGCCGGCACTACCGCGATGAAAGCGACCGTCGGGTTGGCTGTGGCTTGAGGCGCCCCCACGTTGAAGCACCAACGTGTAGGATCGACCCATGGCCCGAGCCTTGCCCCGTACCGAACGCATTCCCCGCCTGAGCCGGCTGAGCTGGCTCATGGGCCTGTACGCGGAGAACTACCGCCATCTGGTGCGCCTGTTCGAACCGGCTGGACTGATGACGGGCAGCTACGTCTCCTCGGTCGGCGATGGCCTGGACGTTCGCCTGGACGTGATCGAGTGCCACCGCTACACGGTGGAACTGCGGCTGACCTACGACCTGGCCGACCCGGTCACTGGCGAGCCTGATCCATCGGCCTATGTTCGCCTGTACCGTGACGCGCGCCAGGCCGAGACCACCCACTGCTACGTCGGCCGCCGCTGGCAGGACACCATGGGGCTGTACCCGCCGCCGGCGGAGCTGATCAGCCACCGCATGCGGATGAACACCTTCCTCGGCAAGTGGCTGGAGTACCTG
>NZ_JAOBZT010000127.1:0-4525 GCF_029839005.1 Stenotrophomonas sp. GD03958
GACGCGAAAAGGCAGCGCACAATGTCGAAATCGCGGTTGAAAAGCATCCGAAGCCACAGCCCGTATCGCGCCCGGGGTCGGAACCCTTTCGCATGCGAAAGGGCTCTGACCCAATCGCGGTAGGCAGTGCAAGTTAGAGCCTGGTGCAGTCGATCAACAGTCGGCTCTACCCGCCGTACAGCGCCTTTCTCTGCGAAGGAGTGACTTCAAAGATCCCCGCATCGATCAGCTTCCCGTAGTGTTCCCTGTTGCTTGGACCTGGCGGGTCGCAGCGAAGCAGATTATCGATGGAACCATCGGGCGCATCCGAGGGGCTCGGGCGGCCTGAGGCATAGTCTTCTGCGGTAGGGCGCTCCTCAGAAATGGTCAGGTTGGGAAGGGCCGGAGATACCCAGGCTCCAACGTCATTGAACTGCCCTCCACAGAATTGCCCGGTCTGACGCGCAAGCAGGCACCCGCTTCGTGTGTCGATGAAACCGCATTACTGCCTTTCCTGCAGAGAACGGCGTCCATCCGGCATGCCAACCTCACCGGATTCCACGTCAGTGACAAGCACATACCGACCGTCAGGGGACGTCGCCGGACCGGTGTCGTACTCGAACAGAGAGTACGAGCGTTTGCTCAACGCTATGCGGCGCACCAGCTTGCCCTGCTTCATCACCGACAGGTTCCGGTAGCGACCATTCTCCTCGCCGTCGTATCGCAGTGTGATGTTGCTGCCAGCGGTTACCGATCTTCCGCCGTCAGCCTTCGTATCCTCTGTTGGAACCAGTGTTGCGAGCACGGCGAAGATCAAGCTAAACAAGTACATTCTCCAGGAAACCGTCACTTGCGGGCGCGAGCATGCGATGGGTATCAGGGGCCTGTGGCGGCCATTTCGGGGCACTCACCTTTCTCCGCCAGCCTTCGCCTCGAGAACTCCTTGATGCAGAACAAGCGCTGTTCACTCTCATCGCCTGCCTGCTCGATCTTTCTGCGCAACTGGTCGGCTCCCGGGCAGCGCGCAGCGCGATCGGCAAGGAGGTTGCACACAGGAACGAACGGGAAGTGCACCTGATGGCGCGGGATGTTCAGCCTTTTATCCCAGGCCTCGAACGGAAAGAGCACATGTAACAACCCATCTGCCGCCTCATCCTTGCTTGGTCGCGTGAGGGCAACATCCGGTGCATCCCTGAGCAACGCCGCATAGGCGTCCAGGAAGCGACGGCCGTACCGATCATGCTCCGCCGGTGTGCTCGCCTGCCGCAAGGCGGTGTAGTGCGGGAAGAGGCTGTCTACATCGGGTCCGCTGCAGATCACGCCGAACGAACGCGAGCTGTCATTGATGGGAATCTGTACACGGCAGATCGTACGCTCGAGCCTCTCTGCAAGCGCCTCGAGCACCCTGCCAATACTGGCACCAGGTGTGGCATCGCCCTCGAGCTCGCCGACGACGGCAGCCAGGCTGTCGCCCACCAATGGGATGTGTTCGCGCTCGGCGTTCAGGCCGACTGCCGCGACATCAGTGGACTGTTCGCTGGCATCGGAAGCTCCGGCCATGAGAAGACATCCGGTCAGAAATGCAAATGCGAGTCGCATCCACGCATGTTATTGGAGGTGGGACACTACCTTCAGCGCGCTGACGTCGTGCGGCAATGAAACAAGTACGAATCTACATATCAGCCCAGTATTTGATCGTACCGGTGCGGGATGACGTATCCAGCCACACAGAAGACGGGGACCTCTAGCAAGAACTGCCAACTTCTGACGCAAATGGCCCGAGCTCCCGTTGTTCGTCAGTGCGTCCCATAGCATGGGTATTCATCGAATCGGATCGGGGCATGCGCAGCGCACTTCTGGCGGCGATCATCACTGTCTCAGCGTCAGCGGCCGGCGCAGAAACGCATGTAGCTGCCGACGGTGCGACACCGCAGGGAAGCCTGCGAGTCGAGGAAAGATCGCCCGTGATCAAACAACTTTGCAAGACAGAGAAGGTCTGGCTGTCCTGGAACAACGCCGTACCAAACGCAACGCTGGTGACCTGCGATTGCAGTTGCACATCGCATGACAACTCAGGATGGCTTGTCGAGGCGCAACCGGAAGTCGACACCTATCGGGTGCATCGAGTCTCTCTCGGCAAGGTTTTCAGTCCCACGGGGTTCCGTCGGGCTGGTGCGCGGATTCAGGACATCGTCTCGTCGCATCCGTGGTGCTCAGGCGCCAAACCGAGCATGCCGACGAATGCCGTGTTTGCGACGTTGGTGAAGCAGCCCACGGAATCGGGCGATGAGCTTTACTGCTTTACGCCTCACTTCTTCGTAGGTGATCGGAATGTCCCCCTGAAGACGATTCCAATGTCGGGCGAGCAGTTCTCCGACGCGCCCGCAGCAGAATCAGCACTGATCGCGCGGGAGGTCGAGTTCCTGCGTGATTGGCGGCTGGAGTTTGCGCCGGAGTAGCGCATTCGTTCCCTCGGACAAAGTATGAGGGCTATACATTGTGGAGTTTCATTGATGTTTGTTTTGAAGCACGTGGTGCTGGCATTTCTTGTTGGTCCACCTCTGCTCTTGTCTACCTACGTGGTGGATGCCAGTGCGATCTATGGCGTCAACCACACCCATTGGGCGATCAACCGATTCAGTGTCGATGACCGTTCGGCCGTTGACATCATTGGCCCGTATCAAGGCGGCGGTGGAGGGTGCTGCTACACGGTTCCAGATCAGTGGCGGCCAGGGTTGATGGTACGAGTCGATTGGGAAACCGGGGTAGGAGGCTCAGAAGGATTTCCTGGATTTGCAGATGAGTCGAAATACGACGCCTGGTTGCAACAGATCGAGGCACAAAAGAGAACGCACAGCAAAGTCGTCCCCGTCCCGGATTACACCGATCAGAGAGTCTGCGGCGTCACCGTGCACTTCCTGCCATGTGATGACATTCAGGTCACCACCTCCTGTTACGCCTACGGCAGCCCCGAATACCCGATCAAGATTCCGCTTGAGTTGCCAGAACCGCAGTCTTGCCCGGCACAACCTACCGACCAGCAGAAGACGTAGTGATGGACGGGTTTGCATGAGGGGGTGAACGCATGCAAGGCGGTCGAGAGGCATCCGAATGAGATCCTTTCCCACGGCGTGAAGGTTGGCATGCGAGCCAGGCACGGCTCGACCCTACAATCGGCCCATGACCACCACCTCCCGGGCCGAACTCCCCGCCCTCCTGCACACCCTGCGCGGCGCCTGGCAGTCGCAGCGCCCCACGCTGCACCAGCGCGAAGCCGACCTGCGCCGCCTGCGCGAAGCGCTGAAGCCACGCCTGGATGAAATGGCCCAGGCCATCGCCGAGGACTTCGGCCACCGCGTCCACGTCGAATCGAAGCTGGCCGATGGCATGAGCGTGCTGTCGGCCATCGACCACCTGCGCCGCCACCTGCGGCGCTGGTCGAAGCCGCAGCGGGTCGGTGCAGGCTGGAAGCTGTGGCCGGCGCGTGCGCAGCTGCGGCCGACGCCGCTGGGCGTGGTCGGGGTGATCTCGCCCTGGAACTACCCGGTCACGCTGGCGCTGGTGCCGCTGGCCACCGCGATTGCCGCTGGCAACCATGTACTGCTGAAACCCTCCGAACACACCCCGCGCACCAGCGCGTTCCTGGCCGATCTGCTGGCCAGTGTGTTCCCGCCCGATCGGGTGGCGGTGGTGCAGGGCGGGGCCGATGTGGCCGCGGCGGTGTCCTCGCTGCCGCTGGACCATCTGCTGTTCACCGGCTCGACCGCCGTGGGCCGCAAGGTGATGGCCGCCGCCGCCGAGCATCTGGTGCCGGTTACGCTGGAACTGGGTGGCAAGTCGCCGGCCATCGTCTGCCGCGATTTTCCGCTGGGCAAAGCCGCCGCGCGGCTGGCCACCGGCAAGTGGTTCAACGCGGGCCAGACCTGCATTGCGCCGGATTATGTGCTGATCGATACGGTCCGCCAGCGCGAGTTCGTACAGGCGCTGCAGCAGCAGGTGCGCGAACGCTATGGCGACTTCAGCAATGCCGACGACTACACGCGCATCATCAACGAGGGCCAGTACCAGCGCCTGCAGGGCTACCTGGTGCAGGCGCGCGAACGTGGCGTGCCGGTGATTCCGTTGGCGCAGGTGGATGAGGCGCGCGCCGACCGCGAGCGCCTGCTGGTGCCGACCGTGGTGCTGGACCCGCCCGACGATCTGGACCTGATGCGCGAGGAAATCTTCGGGCCGATCCTGCCGGTGCGGGCCTACCCGGATCTGGAGGCGGCGCTGGCCGACGTGCTGTCCCGTGACCGGCCGCTGGCGCTGTATCCCTTCAGCCACGACCGCGCGACGGTGGAGCGCATCCTCGGCCAGGTGGTGGCGGGCGGGGTGACGGTGAATGACACGCTGCTGCACTTCGCCGCCGATGGCCTGCCGTTTGGCGGGGTAGGGGCCAGCGGCATGGGCGCGTACCACGGCCGCGCCGGGTTCGATGCGATGAGCAAGCGGCTGCCGGTGCTGTGGCAGTCGCGCTGGGCGGCCAGCGACCGGCTGCGGCCGC
>NZ_JAOBZT010000128.1:0-4473 GCF_029839005.1 Stenotrophomonas sp. GD03958
GAGTCGAGCATGGCTCGACTCTACAGAGGATCATCGAGCATGGCTCGACGCTACACACAGCGCCGCTACACAGCGCTCTGCAGTCCGCGATCGGCCTCGTGGCGCTCCAGCGCCAGTTCGATCAGGCGCGTGATCAGCGTGGTGTAGTCCACGCCGCTGGCGCCCCATAGCTTCGGGTACATGCTGATGCGGGTGAAGCCCGGCAGCGTGTTGACCTCGTTGATGACGATCCCGCCCGCTGCGGTGAGGAATACATCCACGCGCGCCATGCCCGCGCACTCCAGCGCCTGGTAGGCCTGAAGCGCGATCTGCTGGATACGCGCCTGCGCTGCGCCATCAATGTCTGCCGGCACCACCACGTCGGCGCCATCGTCGTTGATGTACTTGGTGTCGTAGGCGTAGAACTCGTCGTGTACCACTACCTCGCCGCACAGGCTGGCCTGCGGATGCGCATTGCCCAGCACCGCGCACTCGATCTCGCGGCCGACCACCGCCGATTCCACCAGCACCTTGTGGTCGTAGCGCAGCGCTAATGCCAGCGCCTCGGCGAAGCCCGCTGCATCCTTGACCTTGCTCACCCCCACTGACGAACCCTGGTTGGCCGGCTTCACGAACAACGGCAGGCCGAGCTGCGCGATCACCGCATCGACATCGACTGCCGCCGCCTGATGGCGACGGATGCACAGCCACGGTGTCACCTGCAGCCCGGCGTCGCGCAGCAGGCGCTTGGTCACGTCCTTGTCCATCGCCACCGCCGAACCCAGTACCGGTGAACCGACGAAGGGCAGGTTGGCCATGCGCAGCAGCCCCTGCAGCGCACCGTCCTCGCCCAGTGGCCCGTGCACGATCGGCAGCACCACATCGATCTGGCCGAGCGCGCTGGCCGCATCGCACGGCTGCAGCTGCGCCTGCTCGGCGCCCGGGCGCACCGCCAGCGACGTACCGGACCGATGCAGGGCGATGCGCGACGGATCATCGGCATTGATCAGGAAGGTATCGGGTTGGCTCAGATGCCACTGACCCTGCTTGTCGATACCGACCAGCACCGGCTCGAAGCGCTCGCGATCAAGCGCATCGAGGATGTTCTTCGCCGACTGCAGCGAAACTTCGTGCTCGGATGACTTGCCACCGAAGATGATGCCGACCCGGGTCCGTGCCATGGGGAATGCGATGTCCTGTGCGTTGCGTGGCCTCATAGCATGAACCTTCATCGGCCCACCGCGTGAGGCACAGATGAACCAGAAATCCATCCACGCATGGCGTGGATCTACCGTGTCGACCAAGGTCGACACCCACCAACAGCAACACAGAACGCCGTCCCGACAGATCGCAGCAAGCTGTCGAAGGCGGGGTGGGTCCGGTTGCGGGGGCGTGAGCGCCATGGATGGCGCGACCGAGCTTACATGGACGTACTTGCAGCGTCCCCCGCAACCGGACCCACCCCGCCATCCCACGGATAGCCAGCTTTTGATGTTGATCTTGCCGGCCAGCGGCCGGCACTACCGGCCCAAGCCCCCCACCCACGCAGGTAGAATGCGCCCATGGCTCCTTCCCTGCTCAAGTCCCTCAAGCCGGTCGCTGGCCGCGCCCTGCAGATCGCCCTGAACCGCGCCCTGGCGCTGGATCCGGATACCCGCCATGCCCTGGCCAGCCTCGACGGCCGCCACATCGACCTGACCCTGGAAGCGCCGTCGCTGGCGATGCGCATCAGCGTCGACGGCGACCGGCTGCGGGTCGGTCCGGTGGACGCGCAGGAAGCCGACCTGGCCGTGCGCAGCAGCCTGGCCGGCGTGCTGGCGCAGCTGCCGCTGCTGGCCAACGCGCGGCGCGGTGACAGCAACGGCAAGGGTCGCGTGCGCGTGGCCGGCGATGCCGAACTGGCGCGACGCCTGCAGCAGCTGGCCAAGGGCTTCGACCCGGACTGGCAGCAGCCCTTCGTCAGCGTATTCGGCGAGGTACTGGGCGTGCAGGTTGCCAACACCCTGCGCAACGGCCTGCAGCACGCGCGCCAGGGCGCGATCGATCTGGCCCACAGCGCCGCCGAGTTCATCACCGAGGAATCGCGCGATGTGGTGCCGCGTGCCGAGCTGGACGCCTTCCACGATGACGTGGACGTGCTGCGCGATGACGTCGAGCGTCTGGGTGCTCGCGTGCAGCGCCTGCGGGGTGCCGCATGAAGGCCGTGCTGCGGGCCAGCCGCATCGGCCGGGTGATCCTGCGTTACCGCCTCGATGACCTGCTGCAGGGCACACCGGCCGAGCGCTGGTTGCGCCTGGCCAAGCCGTTCGTGCCGCGGGCCTCGGCCGACATCGCCGCACAGTCGCGCGGTGCACGCCTGCGCCTGGCGCTGCAGGACCTCGGCCCGATCTTCGTCAAGTTCGGCCAGATCCTGTCCACCCGCCGCGACCTGGTGCCACCGGACGTGGCCAATGAACTGACCCTGCTGCAGGACCGGGTCAAGCCGTTCGATGGCGAGACCGCGCGCCGCATCGTCGAGGACGCGCTCGGCCTGCCGGTCAGTGCGGCCTTCGCCAGCTTCGACACCGAACCGCTGGCCTCGGCCTCGATCGCACAGGTGCACGCGGCGACGCTGGCCGATGGCCGCCAAGTGGTGGTCAAGGTACTTCGCCCGGGCATCGAGAAGCAGATCGATGCCGATATCGCCCTGCTCAACTCGCTGGCCGCGCTGGTCGAGCGCACCCATCCGCGCGCCGACAAGATCCGTCCGCGCGAAGTGGTGGCCGAGGTCGAGAACACCCTGGCCGCCGAGCTGGACCTGCAGCGCGAAGGCGCCAATGCCAGCGTGCTGCGCCGCTTCTGGGAAAACAGTGACGACCTGTACGTTCCGGAAGTGATCTGGAGCCATACGGCCGAGCGCGCACTGACCCTGGAGCGCGTGTGGGGCATTCCGTCCGACGACATCGCCGCGCTGGACAAGGCCGGCATCGACCGCAAGGCGCTGGCCGCCAAGGGCGTGCGGGTGTTCTACACCCAGGTGTTCCGCGACAACTTCTTCCATGCCGACGCGCATGCCGGCAACATCTGGGTCGACACCGATCCGGCGCGTCGCGCCAACCCGCGCTTCATCGCGCTGGACTTCGGCATCATGGGCCAGCTCTCGCAGGAAGATCAGTACTACCTGGCCGAGAACTTCATGGCCATCTTCAACCGTGACTACCGCCGCATTGCCGAACTGCACGTGCAGGCGCGCTGGATGCCGGACCACGTACGCATCGACGATCTGGAAGCGGCGGTGCGATCGGTCTGCGAACCTTACTTCACCCGGCCGCTGTCGCAGATCTCGCTGGCCGAAGTGCTGATGAAGCTGTTCCGCGTGGCGCAGCGTTACCAGCTGACCCTGCAGCCCCAGCTGATCCTGCTGCAGAAGACCCTGCTGAACATCGAAGGCGTCGGCCGCCAGCTGGACCCGCAGATCGACATCTGGGCGGTGGCCAAGCCGGTGCTGGCGAAGATCCTGCGCGAGCGCTACAGCCCGCGCCGGGTGGTACGCGAGATCGGCAAGCGCCTGCCGGAAATCATGACCCATGCCCCGGACATGCCACGTCTGGTACACGCCTGGCTGACCCAGCAGGTGGAAGGCCGCCACGAACTGGCGATGCGTTCGCGTGACCTGGCCGCTCTGGACGCCAGCGTGCAGCGCCTGCAGAAGCGCGCGGTGGGGGCGATCACTGGCGTGGGCCTGCTGGCCATTGCCGCGCTCATGTACGTGCTGCAGCCGCCGGGCTGGTACTGGGGCGACCTGCCAATGTGGAGCTGGTTGTCCGGTGCGCTGGGCGCAGTGGCGCTGGCGCGCGCGTGGTGGAAGTAGGTCCCATGCTGCAAGCGCTCAAGGACGAACTGGCACGCTTCGGCGCCGACAACGACGCCCGCGAGAGCGCGCGTGGCCGCCGCATGCTCAACATCACGCCGGACACGGGTGAATTCCTGTCCGTGCTGGTCCGCTTCGGCGCCGCGCGCAGGGTGCTGGAGATCGGCACCTCCAACGGCTATTCGACGCTGTGGCTGGCCGAGGCTGCCGCCGCCATCGACGGCCACGTGATCACGCTGGAATACGCACAGGACAAGGCGGCGATGGCGCGTGACACCTTCGCGCGCAGTGGCCTGGCCGATCGCATCACGCTGGTTCACGACGATGCAGGGCCGTGGCTGGCACAGGCCGTCGATGCCAGCATTGACCTGCTGTTCCTCGATTCGGACCGCGGGCAGTACGCCGGCTGGTGGCCGCAGCTGCGCCGCGTGCTGCGGCCGGGGGGCCTGCTGGTGGTGGACAACGCCACCTCGCATGCGCAGGAAATGGAACCGCTGCGCGTGCTGCTGGACGCTGATCCGGACTTCAGCGTCAGCCTGGTGCCGGTTGGCAACGGCGAGCTGCTGGCCGTACGCGGCGCCTGACTGCAGCGATGCCCGCGCCTGATCCGGCAGGGCCGGCCGCGCCTGATCTGGTAGTGCCGG
>NZ_JAOBZT010000129.1:0-4388 GCF_029839005.1 Stenotrophomonas sp. GD03958
CGTTCAGCTGTGCACGCAGCAGTGCGCCCAGCTGGGTGGTGCCACTGGAAGCCGAAGAGGACTGGTATTCCTCCAGCACTTCGCGCATTTCCGCGTCGTCCTTGGCCTTGATCGACAGCTGCAGGGTACGGCCCTTGCGGTCCATGCCCACGAACTTGGCTTCGACCTTGTCGCCGACCTTCAGGTGCTGGGTGGCGTCGTCAACGCGCTCGTTGGCGATGTCGCGGGCCGAGACGTAACCTTCGATGCCGTCAGCCAGCTCGATGATCGCGCCCTTGGCGTCGACTTCCTTCACCACGCCTTCGACCTTGGAGCCCTTCGGATTGGCAGCCATGTACTGGCCGAACGGATCCTGCTCCAGCTGCTTCACGCCCAGGGAGATGCGCTCGCGCTCCGGATCGACAGCCAGGACGACGGCGTCCAGGGTATCGCCCTTCTTGAAGTTGCGAACGACGTCTTCGCCGGTGGTGTTCCAGCTGATGTCGGACAGGTGGACCAAGCCGTCGATGCCGCCGTCCAGGCCGATGAAGATGCCGAAGTCGGTGATCGACTTGATCTGGCCCGACACCTTGTCACCCTTCTTGTGGGTGGCAGCGAAGGTTTCCCACGGGTTGGCGGCAACCTGCTTCATGCCCAGCGAGATGCGGCGACGCTCTTCATCGACGTCCAGCACCATCACTTCGACTTCATCACCAACCTGCACAACCTTGGACGGGTTGACGTTCTTGTTGGTCCAATCCATCTCCGAGACGTGCACCAGGCCTTCGACGCCCGGCTCGATCTCAACGAACGCACCGTAATCGGTGACGTTGGAGACCTTGCCGAAGACGCGGCTGTTGGCCGGGTAACGACGGCCGATGTTGTCCCACGGATCCTCGCCCAGCTGCTTCAGGCCCAGCGAAACGCGGTTGCGCTCGCGGTCGAACTTCAGCACGCGAACGTCCAGCTCGTCGCCGACGTTCACGACTTCCGACGGGTGACGCACGCGCTTCCACGCCATGTCGGTGATGTGCAGCAGGCCGTCGATACCGCCCAGGTCCACGAACGCGCCGTAATCGGTCAGGTTCTTGACGACACCCTTCAGGATCGCGCCTTCCTGCAGCTTGTCCATCAGCTGCTCGCGCTCTTCCGAGTGCTCGCTTTCGACGACAGCGCGGCGCGAGACCACGACGTTGTTACGCTTGCGGTCCAGCTTGATGAGCTTGAACTCGAGCTCCTTGCCTTCCAGGTAGGCCGGATCGCGCACCGGGCGCACATCGACCAGGGAACCCGGCAGGAAGGCGCGGACATCCTTGATGTCCACGGTGAAACCACCCTTGACCTTGCCGCTGATGCGGCCGGTGATGGTTTCGTTCTTTTCCAACGCTTCTTCCAGCTCGTCCCACACCATCGCGCGCTTGGCCTTCTCGCGCGACAGGACGGTTTCGCCGAAGCCGTTCTCGATCGAGTCGAGGGCGACCTTGACGATGTCGCCTTCGGCGACGTCGATTTCGCCAGCGTCGTTACGGAACTGTTCGATCGGCACGATGCCTTCGGACTTCAGGCCAGCGTTGATCACCACGACGTCGCCGCGGACTTCAACAACGGTACCGCTGACGATGGCGCCCGGCTTCAGCTTGGCCAGGTTGGCCTGGCTGGCTTCAAACAGTTCGGCAAATGATTCGGTCATTAGATTTACTCTGTTGGACACATGGGTCGGTGGCGTCCCCTTCAGGGGAATGGCGACCGCCCGCCTGTTGGTCGACCCCGGAACGCAGGTCGTGTGTAGTAGGAAAACCGCCACGCATCAGTGCGCGACGGAGCGGGTACAGCACTGCTTTGCGCGACCACTGCCGATGCGGCTGGCAGTGCTCCCGCGCGAACGGATCAGGCAGCCGGAACCGGAAGCAGATCCATCACTCGGGCAACGACATCATCGATGCCGATGCCTGTGGTGTCGATGAGGACAGCATCGTCTGCCGGCTTCAGGGGCGCCACGGTACGCTGGGCATCACGGGCGTCGCGGGCCATGATCTCGCGCAGGAGGTCATCAAAGTTAACAGAAACCCCCTTGTCTTTCAACTGCTTATGCCGGCGCTCGGCGCGCTCCTCGGCGCTGGCGGTCAGGAAGACCTTGTGGGGGGCATCCGGGAAGATCACCGTGCCCATGTCGCGGCCGTCGGCGACCAGGCCCGGCAGCTCCCTGAATGCGCGCTGCCGCTCCTTCAGGGCGGCCCGGACCTCGGGGATGGCGGCGATGGCAGAGGCCAGGGCGCCGGTGGTCTCCAGGCGCAGCTCGTCGGTGGCATCGGTGCCGTTGACCATGACCCGCATGGCATCGCCCTGCTCGACAAACTGAACATGGGTATCGAAGGTGCAGCGCACCAGCGCCGAGGCGTCGGAGGTGTCGATGTCGGCCCAGCTTGCGGCCACGCCCACCGCCCGGTACAGCGCACCCGAATCCAGGTAATGCCAGCCCATGCGGCGCGCGATGATGCGGCTGATGGTACCCTTGCCGGCCCCGGATGGGCCGTCGATGGTCAGGACGGGAGCGAGTGGATTCATGGGGGTCCCAGAGCGTGTGAAGGGGTCATTCTAGCCCCTGCCAGACGCCCCCAGCGGGGTCTTTTGTGCAACCACTTGAAACCACGAGGAAAAGCCCGGTAGAATGGCGGGCTTGAACGAGCGTCAACTGCCGATTGTCTTTCGCATATCGCGGCCACGCTCCACCCGAACAACTACTGTTTACGCCGAGGTATGCCATGAAAGTCCTGTCCTCCCTGAAGTCGGCGAAGGCCCGTCACCGCGACTGCAAGGTCGTCCGTCGTCGCGGCAAGATCTTCGTCATCTGCAAGTCGAACCCGCGTTTCAAGGCGCGTCAGCGCTAAGCCTCAAAGCCTTCCGGCTGCGGCTGGCCCTACGCGGGGCCGACCCGATGCAAGAAACCGCCTTCGGGCGGTTTTTTGTTTATGCGGCTTTTTCCTGCCGTTTTTGCTGTAATCGCCTTTCTTGACCACTGGGGAGTAGATCGAGATGAAGCGTTACCTGTCCGCCCTGGCCGTGATGGCCACCCTGGCCGCCGCCACGCCGGCGCTGGCCGATACCCTGCTTGTCGACCGCGCCCGCGAGAAGCCGGCCGGTGCCCTGCCCGTGCGCGGCCAGAGCATGCAGCAGGTGCAGGCGCAGTTCGGCGCGCCGAGCGAGCAGCTGCAGCCGCGTGGCGGGCAGAAGCGGCAATGGCCGACCATCAACCGCTGGGTGTACCCGCAGTTCACCGTCTACTTCGAGAAGCAGAAGGTGATCGACGTGGTGGCCAACCAGGCGGACCCGAACGAAATCGGCCCGAAACCGCCGATCCGCTGATCCCCTTACCCGCCGTGGGCGGGCCTGTGTAGCGAGACCATGAACCAGACCCTTCGTTTTCCTGCCGAGTGGGAAGCCCAGAGCGGCGTCCTGATTGCCTGGCCCACCGCCGATACCGACTGGGCTGACCGCCTGGGCCAGGTGGAAGAGACCTACATCGCCCTGGTCGCGGCCATCACCCGCTTCCAGCCGGTGCTGATCTGCGTGGCCGACGACGATGTGGAGACCTACGCCGAGATGCGGCTGCGCTCCAACCGCATCGACATGGACAAGGTCCACTTCACCACGGCGGCCTACGACGATACCTGGCTGCGTGACTCCGGCCCGATCACCCTGCGCCGTGCCGATGGCGGTTTCCAGCTGCTGGATTTCCGCTTCACCGGCTGGGGCGGCAAGTTCGACGCCACCCTGGATGACCAGCTGGTGGGCGTGCTGGACCAGGCCGGCGTGTTCAACGACGCGCCGGTGCGCAGCATCCCGTTCGCGCTGGAAGGCGGCGGCATCGAGACCGATGGCGAAGGCACCCTGTTGACCACCTGGAAGTGCCTGCACGAGCGCCACCCGGACCGCGACCGCGCCAGCCTGAGCGCCGACCTGGCCAACTGGCTGCAGCAGGACCGCGTGCTGTGGCTGGACCACGGCTACCTGGAAGGCGACGACACCGACGCCCACATCGACACCCTGGCCCGTTTCGCCTCGCCTGACAGCATCGTCTACCAGGCCTGCGACGACGCGAGCGACTCGCACTACGCCGAACTGCAGGCGATGGGCAACGAACTGGCCGCGCTGCGTACCAAGGATGGGAAGCCGTACCGCCTGTTCCCGCTGCCGTGGGCACAGCCGGTGATCGACGAAGGCCGCCGCCTGGCGGCGTCGTACGCCAATTACCTGATCATCAACGGCGCGGTGCTGATGCCGGCCTACGGCGATCCGGCTGATGACCTGGCCCGCGACGTGCTGGCCCAGGCCCATCCGGGCCGCGAGATCGTGCAGGTGCCCTGCCGCTCGCTGATCTGGCAGAACGGCAGCCTGCACTGCATCACCAT